>SKKO01000386.1 GCA_007123715.1 Balneolaceae bacterium
CTCCGCAGAAAAATTAAAAATTGTGAGATAAACTAAACTTCGTTACGCATTACTTAATAGATATAAATTAAACATTGATAAAATGAAATTAAAAAATAAACTATACCTGATCCTTGCATTGTTATTCATAATAAGTTTGATCTCCTGTTCTGACAATTCCACCTCATCTGATGATAATGATCAGGGTTCAGCTACATTTTCCGTGTCCGGCGACCTGCAGGGCAGCCGGTCAGGTACAGCATCCTTTCCGCCTGTGGATGCAACTCTGTATTGGGACTTGTGGATCTACAGTATCGGTGACGGCGGGTTTTCTCTCGATATAAGGCTTTTTCCTGATATAGAGACTCCCGGGCCTCCTCCAACTGGTACCTATACAATTGGCGATCACTCGGCCGATGCCACTGTAGATTATTCGGAATTCACCTCCGGAGATATACCACAGGTTTTTTCAACCAAAGATGGTGGTGGGTATGGCGGCAGCATCACCATTACTGCCTCGAATAACGATATGGTACGAGGGACATTTCAGTTTACAGCTGGCAGGTGGAACGAATCCACTGAGAGCTTCACCGGCGAAATAAGCATTACCAATGGTAATTTTACTGCCAGGCGAGAGCAATTTTGAATTTATTGAAAATGTTCTGCAGCTGTTTTCAATATATGATTAGTTGTAACTAAAATAAAAAACCGGGTACAGGAAGTATGGAAATATAAAGTAAGCGGAGATCTGACTGAAATAGTGATCCGGTAGCATTTTACAATTACCTGATACCGCTGTGTGAACAAGCTTATCGATCTCATCTACTTACCGGATTGGCATCGGGCAGAGAGTTACTTATTCCTCAAAAGCCGGCAACGGAGGTGGAACTTTCAATAACACAGAATCTGCGGATAGTTACATAAAGGGAGAATTTGAATTCAGAGCTGTATTTGAATGCAGGGGAAGGAAGCGGATCCAGACATGTTGAAGGAATCTTTTAAGCCCTCCTCTTTAATTGATCTTTCTGCGGAGCCAATCATGAACCAAACGATCAAGAAATTCAGCATCTGAAATTTTGCTACCAGGGAGAGGGATGTTCACTTACCGGAACGAGTTTAAGAAATGATATTTTTATTTAAATGAGTCAAAAAAGCAAAAGAATACGCATATAGTTCAAAGCAGCCAAAAACTATATGAATTGAGTTATTGTAACATATAATTGATCGCTGTCGCTGTTTAAATAACCATTAATCTTAAATCATTGAATAATGTATGTATTCGATAGAAATATAAGTGAAGAATTAAAAACAAGACTAAATCAGCTTAAAAGTGACGGAATACAATGTGTTGCATTTACCGGGACCGGCGGCTGGATCATCATAACTAAAAAAAATCGGCGATTTGCCAGAGGTATACCCGAGGAATGCTTTGAGCAGATAAAAAAATATCAGGCCAATGGCCATAAAATTGAATGGGTTTCCTTTTCACCGAATACACTTAATAGTTGGAGTATTATTACAGATCGTACATTTTTCAATAGAAATATTGGGGTATGCCATCAGGAAATGGTTAGATTGGGCAGAAGTAATATTAAAAAGGTTATCTATCATCCCATATTCAAAAACCGCTGGATCATAATCCATAAAAATGGAATTTCCAGCAATGGGTTACCCGGTTTGCTTAAAAGTAAGATGGTAGAGCTTGAAAAGTCTCAAAGCGTTCATCATATATCCTATGACTTAATCAGAAATGGGTGGATAATACTTGCTGATCAAACATATGAGTCTTTTAGAATTGATAAAGTACTCGAAAATCAACTGAGAAAGTTTAAAAATGAACAACGAAAAATTGATTTGGTCGTCATTAATCCCGAGGGAAGTGATAGCTGGATTTATAGTTTAGATCATGTTGATAGTGTGTCAGGATTGCGCAATTTCCGGATTGAAAGAGCGGGAAATGTGATAAGAAGAACCCGTACAAGTGCAACGATGCAGATGCCAGCACTCCTGGTTATCTCTCCTGATATTTCTTCGAGAGCCTATATAAATGATTCAGGTTTGAAGTGTCAGAAAATGCTGAATGAGATCGAGGAATATTTCAGAGAAATATCTATGGGTGCATTTAGTTTTCGATTTAACCTTCGATCAGCCATTTTAACACGGTCAATAAACTGGCGTGGTAATGCTCCTGCACGTGCGATTTACAGGAATAACGGATTAATTCAAAACCTGAATCAATTTCCATTAGAAAAAGATTACACCGGGTTTGATCCGTTTGTGGTATGGGATCGAGAAGAGGGTGTATCAGGCCAAAGAAACAGGGTAAGAAATTATGTACTCAAGGCATACTCAAATATTGTAAAGTCTGGTATGCAATCTGCATCTACAAGGCAAAGCTGGGATAGCAGAATTTCCTACGAAGCATGGTTGAAATTTGGAACCCATCCAACCAGTAACGTAGCACATATAAATTGTATAGGTTTAAATGATAGTGCAAATGGAAAGTCTGCATTTGTTCGTCGGTTTGGTTACAATGTTGCCACAGGTGATGGTACGGTAAATCAAAGTCCGAGACCGGTATCGAATGTAACATTAATGGAGAGAGTTTACAGTCACTTTGCCTGGACCTGGTGGCGCCCCGACGAAAGCTACGATAAATGGACGGTAGCTCATGAAGTGGGGCATATTCTCGGGTTAGCTGACCATTACCGGTCAAGATTGAGTAATGGATCGAGAGTTGGACCTCCAGGTGGATATTTGGGAACGTCAAGTATTATGGGCAATTCAGGGCAATGGCATCTTGATGGAGTAAACAAAATGAGGCTTGGGTGGACCGAACCGCAACTCATAAGGCGTTCTGACGGAGTGAGATCGGTAAACATGTACCCTGTTTACAAAGGCCTCAATTCATCCCTTTTAATCTTTCCGGATGATCTTAATTATTCTCAGGAAGCATTTTTTCTTGAAGTTAGAGATCCTGCATATATGCCTCAGCAGAACAGTAAAAATGAAGCAGAATTAAATGGGCAATATCAAGGAGTTATGGTGTACCATATAGCAGGTGGAAGTGCTACCCGTACAAGGCCTGTAATGGACATTATCGGAGAGTCGCCAATTGTTAGGCCAGGGATTGATGACCCAAGAGGTAAAAAAAGAGCTGCTCATGGAGCAGTACCTGTTCAGGCTCTCAGATTTTATGACGGTACCGATTCTAGACTACGAATCCACATCGGGCAAAAAAATGGTAATGGGTCATGGACGGTGAACATTACATGGGTGTAATCATAGTAATTTTTTTTAACAACTATCCAACAAATAATTACAGAATGTCCTCAATATTAAGGAAATTTTCAATCCGAGATAGATCTAGATCCAAATCATCAATTTTATCTAAAAAATACATGAGAAGGAGAAACTGTATTCAGTTTGTAATCGGCTACCAGGAAACAGTTTGGCTGCAACAGGGCGGAGATTGGAACTTGAAATCAATTTACATGGAATCAAATTTGCGATAGTAAGATACCCGTATCATTCAAACACAGCAGATAGTTCAAAACAATTGAATCTTAATAATCATTAAGTACCCAAACAGGACTCACCCAATTTCTATTTTCTACATCTTTATACACAACTCAA
>SKKO01000091.1 GCA_007123715.1 Balneolaceae bacterium
TGTCTCGATGAGTCAGGCAGGCTGGTAGGTTCCATGATGATAAACTGGCAGTTCAACGGTGAAGTTGAGTCGATTTTTCATCAGTTTGTACTGACCGGAATACCTGCAGAAGAGTACCGAAACAGGGTCATTTCGCCACTTCAGGATATTTTACCTGAATGGGAGATCAAAAAAATCCGCGAGGAACTATCAGGGGCCTGCACTACTGAGATTGCAGCATTTGATGAGTTTTCCCGTTATGTTGCCGGAGACGGCGAAGAACAGCCGTATGATGTGATCATTTTCGACACCGCGCCTACAGGACATACCCTTCGCTTGCTTGAACTGCCGGCCGCCTGGAGCAATTATATCGAATCAAATCCAGACGGAGCATCCTGCATCGGTCCGTCATCTGCATTGAAAACAAGCCAATCACGCTACCAAAAAGTGGTGGAGCGTTTACGGGATAAAGATGCAACCACAGTGTACCTGGTAACCCGACCCGACGGCTCCGCACTTCGCGAGGCTGAACGATCAGGACTGGAGCTGATGGAAATGGGATTGGCGAATCAGCTCCTCCTCATCAACGGCTATTTTGAACCGGTGGATGAATCAGATCCGTTTGCCATGAAAATGAAGGCGATGGCCGATGAGACTCTGGAAAATATGCCGAAACGCCTCAAAGCGATGAAACAGGTGATATTTCCGCTTCGCCCCTACAATCTGCTTGGTATAGAAAAATTGAGAAAAGTTTTTAAACCGCTCGACAAAGAAGAAATTAAAAGCAACAGCGGATCAATTCTCACTGAAGATCATGAGAGTGAATTTCCGGGACTTGAGGAGATGGTGGAAGATATCATCGATCATAAAGATCACGGCCTGGTGATGACAATGGGCAAAGGTGGAGTAGGTAAAACTACGATTGCTGCAGCCATTGCAATTCGCCTCGCTCAAAAGGGATTCCCGGTTCACCTGACTACGACTGATCCGGCTGCACACTTGATGGATCATATCGGTAATATCAAACTGCCGGAAAATCTGGTAGTGGACCGTATTGATCCTCATGCTGAAAAAAACGCATACATAGAAAAAGTGCTGAAGCAGAAAGGCGATAACAAAACCGAAGAAGAGCTAAAGCTTCTGAAAGAAGATCTGGAGTCACCGTGTACCGAAGAAGTAGCTGTATTTCAGGCCTTTTCAAAAGCCATTCATCAGGCAAAGCGTAAGTTTGTGGTTGTGGATACAGCCCCAACCGGCCACACCCTGCTGCTTCTTGACACAACCGGCAGTTATCACAGAGATGTGCTGCGAAATACACATATGGATGCGGACAAGCTTAAAACTCCTTATATGTACCTGCAGGATCCCGACTATGCAAAACTGATTATCGTTGCCCTGCCGGAAACCACACCAATTACCGAAGCAGCCAAATTACAAGACGATCTGCGCCGATCTGGCATTGAACCCTATGCATGGGTGGCCAATCAGAGCATGTCGGCCACGGTCGTAAGTGACCCGCTTTTAAAACAGAGGGCGGCGGCTGAGATTCCTCTACTGGAAGAAATGGATAGGGTACATACGGATCGGCTTTATGCGATTCCGTGGATTGCGGAAGATCGTGTTTTGGAAACGATGTTAAGAGAAAACAACCAACTCAAAGAGAAAAAACTATGAACCTGAGATTTGATCATGCACTAGTTGCTCTCGACCAATCGGAAGCCAGTGATATCATCGTGGATTGTTTAGGGCACTTTGAAAAATTCGGTACAAAAAAATTCACACTCTTCACATCTGTGAGCGTTCCTTATCCCGGCGGGCTGTCATCTTCAAAAGAAGAAAATTACAAGGCCCGGATTGAAAGCTACAGTGAAAGGCTTCAGTCTATGGGTTACGATGTCCAAACCGAAATGTCTTTTAAAATCAATTCCTATGCACCTGCCAGGATCATGGAGGCTGCAAAAGAGCTCGAAGCCGATTTTATCATCATCGCGAACAGGGGGTATAATAAATACAGGGAGTTTTTACTCGGCAGTACGGCAACAGAACTCCTGCAGCGGTGCAACTTGCCCGTCTATTTGATTAACCTCACTGTTTCTGATGAAACTGAACTTGAAAATCGAAAACTCTATTGTATAAAATCCTGCAAGGATTCTCTGGAACATATTATTTATCCAACGGATTTCTCCACCACTTCAGACCGGGCATTCCGGGTACTCAAAAAGCTTGCTCCCGGGTATGCTAAAAAAATAACCCTATTGCATGTTCAGGCAACCGGCCGTCCCGGAATGAACGATCCCAAAAAACTGCAGGCTTTTGACCGGACCGATACCGATAGATTAAAAGAGCTAAAAACAGAACTTGAGGGGATATTGGATGGTGAGATCTCTGTGAAAGTCCGTTATGGGTCGCCTGTAAAACAGATACTTGAAAATGCGGAAGCAGATGAAGCGACGATGATACTGATGGGAAGCCAGGGTCGCGGCTATGTAAGTGACCTTTTTATGGGGGGTGTCTGTCACCAGGTGATTCGCAACGCGCAAATCCCGGTTCTCACCATTCCCGCAGACAGAAGCAGAGAAGATGTTTCTTGAACATAACTAACATGGATATCCAATGTCATTAACCATTGTTGCAACACTCATTTTTCTGTTCACACTTGTTCTTGTAATTTGGCAGCCCAAAGGGTTATCGATCGGCTGGTCAGCAACCATCGGGGCCATACTTGCCCTCATTGCAGGAGTGGTCAGCTTTCAGGATGTCATCATTGTAACAGAGATTGTATGGAATGCCACGCTCACGTTTGTGGCGATCATCATTATATCGCTTATACTGGATGAAATCGGTTTTTTTGAATGGTCGGCACTGCACATGGCCCGGTTTGCGAACGGGGATGGAATCAAAATGTTCATCTTCATCACGCTTCTCGGGGCAATTGTGGCTGCCTTTTTCGCGAATGATGGTGCTGCATTGATTCTCACGCCCATTGTACTTGCGATGGTACGCGCACTCAAATTCAAAGACCGGATGATTTTGCCATTTGTGATGGCCAGCGGTTTTATTGCAGATACAGCATCCACACCCTTGATCGTGAGCAATCTTGTAAATATTGTTTCGGCTGATTTTTTCGGGATTGGCTTTCTTGAGTATGCCACCCGGATGATTATTCCCAATTTCTTTGCCATCTTTGCCAGTCTGGTTGTGTTATACCTCGTTTACAGAAAAGACATTCCGAGGGAATACTCGCTTGATGATTTAAAACAGCCTGTGGATGCAATCCGCGATCATAAAATGTTCAGGATGTCATGGATCATCCTTACCATTCTGCTGATCGGATATTTTGCAGCTGAGTTTGTCCATGTCCCGGTTTCTTTTGTAGCCGGCACCATAGCCATATTTTTTACAATTATGGGTATGAATAGCAAAGCTGTGGATACCCGCAAAGTGTGGGCAAATGCTCCCTGGGCTATTGTGGTGTTTTCCATTGGTATGTATGTGGTTGTTTATGGATTGCAAAATGTGGGCCTTACCGGCCTTCTGGCGGAATTGATTGAGGCCGGAGCCGGCCAGGGGCTTTTTGCAGGCACCATGCTGATGGGATTCCTTGCGGCGTTTCTCTCTTCAGTAATGAACAA
>SKKO01000012.1 GCA_007123715.1 Balneolaceae bacterium
GGCTCGTGCGATATCTTCCGGTTTTCCGACCCGTCGCGAAAGGTGTTGTTCATGGTCTACATCCCGTAATGCCGAATAGTCACCCGTATGAATCCAGCCGGGACTGATTGCATTTACAGTGATCTTAAAACTGGCCAGGGATGCTGCCATGGCATGGGTAAGAGCCAGCAAACCACCTTTGGATGCGGCGTACGCTTCCGACCCGGGTTCCGACATCGTTGCGCGGGTTGATGCAATGTTGATGATCGTGCCGCCTCCATTTTTTTGCATTTCTGCAGCTGCGGCCTGTGAACAGAGAAATGCACCGCGCAAGTTCACATTCATGACTGAATCCCATCCATTAACCGAAAGATCAAAAAATGGGGTGAATTCCGAAATTCCTGCATTGTTGATCAATATATCGATCTTTTTAAATTGAATAACTGTTTTCTGAACCATGGCAGTAACCGAACCGGGAACTGAAATATCGGTTTCAACAAAAATGGCGCTCCCGTTCTGCTGCTGTATGATGTTCTGAAGTTCCGAACCTCTTTTCTTATCGGTATCGGCAAGAATTACATTTGCCCCCTTTTGTGAAAAAGCAAGGGCAATCGAACGGCCTATTCCATTGGCCGCTCCGGTTATAATGACTGTTTTTTTCTTAAATGACATGAATAATTATTCCTGGTTAAGGCGTTAGCATGGTCATCTCTGGTAACTGGTATATGAATGAACACCACCCGAAAATATGAAATTTCATTTCATATAAGCTCAATTTAAGAACTTATTGAAGAATGACGTGTATCTCAAATGATAGCGATATAGTACCTTCCACAGATATCTCCGGGGGCTAAAACCCGCAACGATGTTTTCTTTGACCGTTGACTAAATCCAACGGCAATTGAACTTTTCACATTATTCAAATCGGGGACGGATAATTTCACCCGGCCGGGTGTTTTTTTCAAAACTGCTTCCGGCATATTCAACCCTGAGCGGGTTACCGGAAATGGAGGTAATTCTCAGGTCGGTCAGACGCCCGTCTTTCCATGTAAAATCCACCTCAAAATTTCCACGCCCTTTAAGTCCTTTCACACTGCCATCCGGCCATTCATCGGGCAGTGCCGGCAAAATATGAAGCACCCCGCCGTGACTCTGGATCAGCATTTCCGCAATCCCCGCTGTACCGCCAAAATTACCATCGATTTGAAAGGGCGGGTGGGTATCAAAAAGGTTGGGCAAGGTTGATTGTTCGAGTAAAAGGCGCAGATTCCGGTAGGCTTCCTGTCCGTCGAACAACCTGGCATATTGGTTTACCATCCAGGCGCGGCTCCAGCCGGTATGTCCGCCACCGTGCTGCAGGCGCCTCTCAATGGTTTTACGTGAAGCATCAAACAACTCCGGAGTATCCGGTGTGATCTCCGTTCCGGGATGGAGCGCAAGCAGGTGCGACATATGCCTGTGTCCCGGTTCATCTTCTTCGTAATCTTCGATCCATTCCATAATGGTGCCATCGGCACCAATCCGGGTTTCCGGCAAACGCCTCAGTGCTTCATCAATTCGTGCAAGAAGTTCATCATCGGCTCCCGTGATCTCTGCCGTTTCCTGTATATACCGGAACAGCTCACGGATAATCTGGATATCCATTGCCGGGCCATACGTCAGCTTAAACGTTCTTCCGCTCTGCGGGTGTATGTAACTGTTTTCCGGTGAATAGGTTGGCACCGTTACAAGCCTTCCCTCACTGTCTTCCACTAAAAAATCGAGAATAAACTCAGCGCTTCCCCGCATCAGCGGCCATGCCTTTTCCCTGAGATAATCAGCATCCTGTGTAAATTCGTAATGGCGATAGATTGGGAACATCATCCAGGGGCCGCCCATGGGAAACATTCCCCAGTAAACGGCGTCCATCACTCCGGTTTTACCGAAAATATCCGTGGTGTGGTGCATGGTCCAGCCATCGGCTCCGTACATATCGCGGGCAGTAATAGCACCAAATTTTGAAACGGATGTCATAAACCGGACCAGCGGCTCAACGGTTTCATCCAGATTGGTGACATTGGCCGGCCAGTAGTTCATCTGGATGTTAATGTTCACATGATAATCTGAACCCCAGGGTGCCCAAATATGCTCGTTCCATATTCCCTGAAGATTGGCGGGCATAACGCCCGGCGCCCGTGAACTTCCCATCAGCAGGTACCTTCCGAATTGAAAATAGAGTGCTTTCAGTGCAGGATCACGTTCACCCTCCTTTAATCTATCCAGCCGTTTGTCTGTGGTCATTTCATTCATCCCGTGCCCGCCAAGGTCCAGAACCACGCGGTCCATCATCGGCCGGTGATCATCCACATGTTCTGCTAAAAGTTGATCAAACGTTTTAGTCTTTGCCCGATGGATTAATCCGGCCGATTTTGCAAGCGGATCGATACTGCGGTCAAAATCCATTGTGGCGAGGTCATAATCTGTTGCTGCGGAGTACAGGAGTATGGCTTTGCTGCCGCCATCGAGGATAAGGGTTGAATCACGTTCGGTTACCGTGCCGTCAAACTGTACAACTTCCAGCCTCGATGCAAATTTCATGAACTCGCCGGGCTCCCCAAAAGCTCCATAATCGGGTTGATTCGGATTGTAATCTCCCTCTTCATGAATAATCTGACCGGTCATCGATAAACTCGAATTTTCCGCCCAAACGGTAACATGTTCAACCCGTTGCAGACTGATCTCTGTTTCCCGGAAACCCTCCGGATGCGCAGCAGACAATGCAATCACAATCACATCAGCCGGGGCAGATGCAAAAACCCGGTATTCATAAGCGGTACCGTTCGTCTCATATGCCACATTTGCCACGCCAGTACGGATATCCAGTTCCCTGCGATAATTGGCAACAGAATGATGTTGACGGTTAAAATTGATAAAAATATCGCCCATGGTGCGGTAAGAACCGTCAACCCACGGATTGCCAAGAAGGTGCTCGTTGGCAATCTCTTTGGCAGCAGGTATTTCACCCTCAAGGATTAATCTACGGATTTCCGGCAGGTTTTCGAGTGCGCCGGGATTATTGTGATTCACATTGCTTCCGCCCCATAACGACTCTTCATTTACCTGGATACGCTCCACATCCGTACGGCCAAAAACCATGGCTCCCAGCCGCCCGTTGCCAACCGGCAGGGCGTGATCCCAAACAGCGGCGGGTTCCTCAAACCAGAGTACCAGCTCAGTGGGCTCAGCCTGAAAATCATTCTGCGTGCAGCCGGTTAATCCCCACACAAATATCAGGAGAAGAAGTGCTGAAACAGACAGAGTTGTGATTGACCGGAAATTCGTGAAAGATCTCATAGCTATCATAGAAAAGCCCTTGTTCATTACCATTGAGGGTATTTCTGTATTATAGCAAATATTTTACCTTGATTTTTGGGATTATCTTGATGACCGTGATGTTTTTATCCGAAGTATCGTTTTCAATATCAATTTCTCTCTCTTTCAACTATTTGAACAAGTTCAGATTTCCAACCCATTCAATCAAGGCAATCAAGCAAATCCCCTAAATCTTGATTTTTGGGATTATCTTGATGACCGTGATGTTTTTATCCGAAGTATCGTTTTCAATA
>SKKO01000213.1 GCA_007123715.1 Balneolaceae bacterium
AGGCACCGCGAGCCAGCCCCAAACATGGTATGTTTGTACGTATCCAGAACCCCGAGCATCCTCGAATAACTGTTACGAAACCAATTTATTTACGATTTCGAATAAACATACCATGTTTCATCGTTTCAGGCACCGCGAGCCTTCCTGTCTTCCTCTAATAGATAAGCTTTTCAATGTAGGGGTGAACCGGGCCGTCCGGGTTAGTAGTCACCTTCAGGTGCCTGAGATTGTGTACCAGTTCGATAGACGGCCTTGCATCTTCAATGCCGAATCCATTACCGGCAAGCGTTTCTTCATATACCCGAATATGCAAATCCCTGAATCCCTTGCTAAACTCCACCTCTTCCCCGTCAACTTCAATACTGCGGTAGGTAGACATTCCATCCTTATTAAAACTCTCCGGCAGATCTTCCTTTTCCAGCGACAGATACCACTCCACATCCGCATTCTGCAATTCAAGGAATCCGCCCATTCTGTTGGATTCACTAATGTGCAACTCTGTACTCACCGGGCTGCCAAATAACCACATCAGAAGGTCGAAAAAATGGACGCCAATATTGGTTCCGATACCGCCTGATTTATGAATGTCGCCTTTCCATGAATAGTGATACCACAATCCCCTGGATGTGATATAGGTTAACCTGATTTTCTTTCTTGAACGTCCGGGATTCTCCTCAAGCTTTTTTTTGAGTGCGAGAATGGTATCATGCACCCTGAGCTGGAGAACCGTCCATACCCTGTTTTCAAATTCATTTTCAAGATCCTGCAATACATCCAGGTTCCATGGATTTAATACAAGTGGTTTTTCACAAATGGCATCCGCCCCCACGCGGAGTGCCATACGAATATGCGCGTCATGAAGGTAATTTGGCGAACATATGGAAAGATATTCGATGGCCTCGCCTTTCATTAAACGGTTAATTTTTTCGAGATGCCTGTCGAAACGTTCGGGTTCTGTAAAAAAACTTGCTCCGGGAAAATAACTATCCATGATCCCCACTGAATCATGGGGATCAAGCGCTGCAACCACCCTGTTACCGGTAGCTTTAATCGCGTCTAAATGCCTTGGCGCTATATATCCTGCCACACCGGTTATCGCAAAATTTTTCATCATTTTATACTCTCATGCTGCTATTCATATAGTATGAATAGAAAGGAATTATCAGCCTTAAAAAAAATAGTTTCGGAATTCATTATTCCATTAATCTGTCAATCAGAAAGTAGGTAGTTGCCAAAAATGTTGTGACCGGTGCCGCAAAACGTATGTAATCCAGAATTGTCGCATTCCTCTTCAGTTCAAGAGTTACAATCTGGTTATTTTGCAGTGGATAAGTCCATAAATCAAGAGGATAGGGATCCTGAAATCTGAAGGTAAACCGTTCTACTGTGGTGTTGCCATTTTCGGGGCTAAAGGTTGTGATATTGATTTCAACTCTTTGCCTGCTCCAATCCAGTTCAATCAAATCACTACCGCCTCTGGACTGAAAACCCCTTGCATACGAAATGAGCTCATGAGGGGTGGTTCCCCTGGGTACAATATATCTTCCGGCACCGCTTACATCACCCCATACCGTGAGGGTATCGGCGAGTTGTCCCGGTTCAGCAATGCGAATCATCCCTTCGCCCAGCCTGAAAAGCTGCGTCCCCTGTGCCAAGATGGTTTGAGTGCCAAATAAACTGATTAAGAAAAAAAGAATGGTAGCCGTTAACTTCATAGTTGATATATAAGAAAATAGGTGTTCATAAATACAGCACAATCAGTACGAGAATCAAAGATGATCCTGGTAGGCTTCATAAGCTTGATAGCTGTCGTATGTATATTTGTTTGAATAGTAATAATCGGCACTGTCACGGTGATTATAGCCAGTAATTACAGTACCGATGACCTTTGTATTGATTCTTTTCAGATTTTCAAGGGTGTGATTCAATTCATTGATCTGGGTATCACCAAATCGGGTTACCAGTACGATAGAATCTGCTATCTTCATCAAGGGGGCAGCATCGGTAATCACTCCATAAGGCGGGGTATCTACAACGATATGATCAAACTTTGATTTTAAAACCTTGAATAACTCTTTCAATTTTGCACTTTGCATAATCGCAGCAGGGTTTGGAATTTTCCGGCCTGCAGGCATTAGAAAGAGGCCGGGGGCAACCGTAGGATGGATAGCGCTGGACAAAGGGATGTTATCATAAATAAATTCAACAAGGCCGGGTTCTCTTAGTTCTCCGGTAAAAACATGGGCATTTGGCCTTCTAAGGTCTGTATCAATTACCAAAACCCTTTTTCCTGCCTCAGCCAGAGTTACGGCCAGATTGAGTGATACAGTACTCTTCCCTTCTCCCTTTTTCGAGCTGGTTACAAGTATCACTTTTGGAAGCTGATCAGGGTTAGAGTATATAATATTATTATGAAGCCGCCGGTATGATTCTGCCATTGGTGATATCGTATCAATTAATGCCGACCAGCTGCTTGAAACTTTTTTTCCGTTTACTCTTACAAACGGCCGGCCCTTAAACCGCTTCGCAATATACATTCCGGAATGGGGAATTATAGCAAGTAACGGATATCCTGTATCACGAATTTTTGCTGTACCATCAATGGTACGGTTGAGATTTTCTTTTACAAAAACAAAACCAACACTTAAAATTCCCCCCAACAGAAACCCAATCATAATGTATCGTGTACGGTTTGGCCCCGAAGGCCCGCCAGGTGTTACGGCGTAATCAAGAGGCCTTCCTGCACCGAATTGTGTTTGTTCCCAGAGTGATGTCTGCATGTAATTTGCTGAGATGGTACTATAAAGCTGTTCGCTGACTTGTGAGTCTCTCTGGAGCCTTGCAAGGACGATCATATTATCGGGCAGCGTATCAAAGAATCTGTTTTCAGTGGCTAGACGGCTTATTAAAACCTCTTCTTGTGCATTTAACTGAAATTCCTGTATGCGCAGTTCAATCAAATTTCTGCGCAAGTCAAGAATTCTTCCGGTTACACCTCCATCTTCGCGATTCAGGAAACCTATGAAAATATCTGAGTCATCCGCATTTAAAATATTATCGGTAATGCTCCTGATTTCATGAGTTACACTGATGATATCCTGCTCAAGGCGCGCCAGCAGAGGCTCCAGTTCCGGGTTTGTTCGCAGGGCGGGATTTCGTTGCAGCAACAAACTTCGTTCTGTTTGAAGTTCGGCGAGCCTGAATTGAGCCCTGTCCATCTGCCCGCTAACATTTTCCGCAAAGCGTTCGGCAAGGCCCGGCCGTATCTGATCGAGCTGGTTTTCATTTGATTGAATGGCACTGTTTATACCGACCCTCTGAACCTGTACCTGCTGAAGCTGTGTTTCAAGTTCTGTGATCCTGCTGATTACAGCACTCGTTTGCCCGTCTATTTGCACCAGGTTTGTATTGGCCATATAATCACGCAAGGCCATCTCTGAACTCTCGAGGGCTCTTTTTGCGTCCTCCATTTCCAGTTCCAGAAAGGCCAGTGCAGAGTGGGCATCGCTTCTGCGCTGTGTTGCCGAAACCTGGGTGTACGTGTCCATCGTGATATTTACAAGATGGCTGGTTTCGTG
>SKKO01000181.1 GCA_007123715.1 Balneolaceae bacterium
GGGCTTTCCAAGCCGGAGAAGCTCTCCGGCCTACATGGCTTGAGCGTAAACCTGCCCTCACTTACTCTGTTAATCTGTTAATCGGTTCATCCGTTCGTCTGTTATTCTGGGGCTTTCCAAGCCGGAGAAGCTCTCCGGCCTACATGGCTTTACCGAAAAGCTGTCCTCACTTACTCTGTTACTCTGTTAATCGGTTCGTCCGTTCGTCTGTTCTTCAGGGGCTTTCCAAGCCGGAGAAGCTCTCCGGCCTACGTTAGAAAATCTGTCACTGGCCGAAATTCCAACATTTTCGGGCAACATATATACCTGCCATAACCGCAAAGATCCCGATAATGATCTGGCTAAACAGATAAACGCCCATCATCAGGAATGAAATGCCGGATAATGTGAGTGCTTCTGCCATAAAACCGGAATAGGTTGTATAGCTTCCAATAATTCCGGTTAGCAAAAAAAGGCTCATCTGACGGCTTTTATCGGCACGCTTTTTCAAAACGGAGAATATCAGGCCAATTAAAAAACAACCGATGATATTTTCAATAGCGGTAGCTGTAAAGAGTACCGGGCCATCTGATGCATACGCTACAAGCAGGTTCGTACCGTGCCGCATGGAAGCCCCGATCATCCCGCCAAAGGCAACCCAGGCAATTTCACTCAAACGTGGTGTTGATTTCATATGTCACGAACCTCCAAAGGAATAGATCAGCCAAAATCCGGAGGCAGTCAGTAAAAATGCCGCAATTAAATGGAGAGAAATGTATACAGCAAGTTGAGATTTTGTTTCTTTACCGATCAACAGATAGGCTTCCAGTGCAAATGTGGAAAAAGTTGTCAATGACCCGAGTAAGCCAATTGTGAGAAAAAGAGTAATCTCCGGTGCAAGGTCAGTCCCATGTATGATCCAGGCCATTGCCATGCCTGCCAGGAAACATCCGGCAAGATTTGAAAGTACGGTGCCGGTCAGTACACCGGAACGGCCAACTACGCGGATAACCAAAATACCTGACAAATAACGCAACACCGCTCCGAACGCTCCTCCGAGTGCAACAGCAACGAATTGAATGATGTCAGGAATAATCAGTTCTGATTTATTATAGTTGATTAATCAGGAAGATGCCGATGGCTTCAACGGTATTACAGACAATTTGGGTGAACTAAATATGAGGCAGATCATCCACCTGTCGGTAATCTTAAAGGTCAAGATAAAATTTTCTTTACTATTTACTATAAGAAAACACACTCAGGTACATTGTCCGGGTACATTAGAAAATCAGAGCATATTAATTCTTTTGTTCGCAGTGAATCGTTTATCATAAAACTACTTGTTTACGTAACTTGATGATGCATTATTAATCCTGGAAAATGAAACTGAAAGACCCTGTAAGAAAAGCTCTCCTCATCAGCCTGGTTGTTTCGGCGGTCAGCCTTTCGGTAAAAATCGGTGCGTTTGTCATCACTAATTCTACAGCCGCGCTTTCCGATGCTGCAGAATCGGTAGTGCATTTTTTTGCGGTGATGTTTGTAGTGTACGGATACTACCTGAGCCGGAAACCGGCCGATGAAGAGCACCGATACGGCCATGAACGGGTTGAATTCCTGTCGGTGGGTGCCGAAGGAGCAATTATTCTGGTGGCAGGAATTACGATTATTTACCATGCGCTGGAAAGTGCCGTCACAGGCATCGAAATCAGTAATATGGACACCGGGATCTTCTTGCTGATTATTGCCGCTTTGATAAACCTTGTATTGGGCTCTTATGTGCTTCGCGTGGGCAGGAAGCACAACAACATGATTGCCATGAGTAACGGCAAGCACACCCTCACTGATGTGTGGACAAGCGGCGGGGTCGTAACGGCACTGATCCTGATTCATTATACAGGCTGGCTGTTCATCGATGTGGTCGTAAGCTTTTTGATGGCATTCTATATCATGTATGAAGGCTATAAATTGCTGCGGTTTTCCGTACAGGGATTGATGGATACAAGAAACCCAGGGATTGATAAGGCTTTGGTTCATGTTCTCGACAATCATCTTCCTGATACAATAAAAGGGTGGCATCACTTGCGTCACCGTACATCCGGCCATACAACGTGGGTGGAGCTTCATCTTGTTTTTGATGATGAAATCAATTTGAAAAAAGCTCATGATCACGCAACACTCGTGGAGAGGCGAATGATCGATGCTTTGAAAACCGATGCCGTGATTACCATTCATCTGGAACCGGACAAAGCACACGATGAATCGCATTCCATCCTCGACGGTGCAAATAAGGAGAAAGGTCTGGATGAGTTTGTTTAAAAGCCGGGCAACAGGTTTCAGGTTAGTGCGTTTGATTTACCTGTAAATGAAATTTTAGGTTCCAAATCACTAATTTCAATTATTCAAAAATCATTTGATATCAGGAAATTTCAAATTTATTAATGATAACCGGTTGATTTTGGATGACTGGAATTTGGTATTTTTCTCTTTGAATTAAGTCAGAATTAAGGTTTAAGATTATTTATGAAACCAATCATTGCCATTTGTCTCTTTTGCCTCCCGTTTGGAATGGTGCCGGTTCTTGAAGCGCAGAGCGGAAGCGATGAATTTAGGATAGCCCGTATCCACTATCGCGGCGGAGGTGACTGGTACAGCTCACCAACCGCCCTCACCAATCTCATCCGCTTTACGAAAGAGCGAATACCCATCCGCATCAGCGAACGATATGATGACGTTCAGCTCGGCAGCCGCGATATTTTTAACTACCCGTTCCTGTATATGACAGGCCATGGTAATATCTCCGTAAACGATGCCGAAATGCAAAACCTCAGAAATTACCTCGAAAACGGCGGCTTTTTGTATGTGGATGATGATTACGGTTTTGACCAATATGTGCGGCCCATTCTCCAAAATATTTTCCCGGAAGAACCCTTCTTTGAACTTCCGGCCAGCCACCCCATCTACAACATTGTATACAACTTTCCGGAGGGACGACCGCCAAAAGTGCATGAACATGATGGCAAACCCCCGCAGGCATTTGCCGTCTACCGTAACGGGCGTATGGTACTGCTCTACACCTACGAATCGAACCCCGCCGACGGCTGGGCACATGATGAGCACGCCAACCCCGATGAAATCACCAGAGCGTCACTCGAATTTGGCATAAACCTGCTCGTATACGCATTTACCCATCCCTGAAAGCAGCCCGGGGTACTGTATCCCGGCTCGCTGAACCGGAAAGGGAAAGAGGCTGGAAAATGGAAAACCACTGAAAAGCCGGATTATTGGGAAGAGATCAATCGAACCGGGAATATTGCAAGTTCAGGGTTTTGTCTGTCCGGTCAACCACCAATGGATGCCTTCGGCACGACCCTGGGGAACGGTTACGGAACGAAGTTACCTATTGAAACGGTATAATTGTTTCTGGTAATAATTATTTCAATAACGGAGGAAGATACAATGAACTATGCGAAAAAATGGTGGCGCCATTCGGTCATCGGGGTAACCCTTGTTGGGCTGGGTATCAATCTGGTAGCTGAAGCGACAATTATCAAAAACGGCGGTCCGGCTGCATTCGATCTGGTACATGCCGCAA
>SKKO01000280.1 GCA_007123715.1 Balneolaceae bacterium
ATATCACTTATCTGACGGCCAAACTATTTCAAAAAGAATTCTTTCATGAACCAAAAACTTACAGTACTTGAAAAATACTCCAGATATTGGCCCCAGATTGCTATACTCAGCGTGATTTTTTCTTTAATATTCCTCATTTCATATGTTTTAGTTACCGATGTTCTGGTTGAAGGTTATTTAAGACTTGTGGCTTTTGTCTTTTTTGCTCTTGCTGTTTTAAGTTTTTTCAAAGTAAAGGAGGGGCAGATTACTATTTGTGTTGAAATAACAGACGAAAAGGTTGTTGAAATTAAATATCTCCTCAGAGATACGTTGGTCAAAGAGGAGGAATGGGGTTTATCTGAGTTCCACAGCCTTAAAGTAGATGAAATGCCTGACAAAAGCCTTTATAATGACATTATGAAAAGTGACAGGTGTATAAAATTTCGCAGAAAAGATGAACATGACTGGAGCTATCTCAACAAAGTTAACCAGAAAGTTGTACCACTTTCAGAAGAAAATGCTTTAAAGGTTTATCATTTTTTGAAAAAAGCGAAAAAAGAACTTTCGTATTAGGGGATCACGTTAATCAGACTCTCTTTATCCCAACCCACGTTTAATGGAGGCCTTCTTCAAGCGGATCGGGGTCATCAGTAAAAGCTTGTTTCCAGAAAATGTATAAACCTAAAGCAAGTCCCTTAAGGATAAAAAATGAAAATACAATCATCAGGCCTATATCCTGTAAAATGACAATTATCACAAAATAGATACCGAGTAAAATTATCCTGCTCTTATATTTTTTTACCGATTCCCGGTCAAATTTCGGGATTTTGTCAAATGGAATTGTGCTCACCATCAAAAATGACAGCAGGATCACAATCGGAATTAAAACGGATATAACTCCCTGGTTTAAACCTTCAAACCACTCCATTCTATTCATGAAAGTGAGATAGAAAGCAGCCAGCATAATTGCAAATGCCGGCGTAGGCAAACCTCTGAAGTACTCGTTTTCACCGAATTTGGATTCAACATTGAACCTTGCAAGGCGGATGGCACCGCAAATAGGAGCAAGTGAGCTTAGAAGGATTCCTGCTATTCCTAATTCATTGAAGGCAAAACTAAAAACCAAAAAACCCGGTGCCACACCAAAAGAGACTACATCACTTATTGAATCCAGTTCCATTCCGAATTCGCTTGTAGAATTGGTGAGCCGTGCCATAAAACCGTCAAGTACATCAAACATACCTGCTAGTACAATAAGCCAAGCACCTGCCATAAGGTTTCCCTGGGATGCAATGAGAATGGATAGAAATCCGCAAAAAAGATTCATCAAGGTAAAAAAACTTGGTACAACAACCCGTGGAATTGGCTTTATTTTTCGTTTCCGAAGGCGTTTTTTAAATCTCTTTTTTTGGATTGGATATTTCATCCTGTAAATAATGTTTTTCTGATTCTATGATTATCAATCAGAATATATTTAATGCAGTTCCGCAATGACGGATTCCCCTGCAACCGTTCGGTCTCCTTCATTAACTTTGATCAGAGCTCCGGCAGGAAGAAGAATATCCATCCTTGAACCAAATTTCATGATACCAAAACGGTTACCGGCAACAAGTTTATCTCCTTCTCTGATATGATACACAATTCGGCGGGCTAAAAAACCGGTGATTTGTTTGAATAAGATTTTATTGCCGGCTGCATCTTTTACTCCAAAATGTGCACGTTCGTTTTCTTCAGATGCGTGATCTTCCCATGCCATAAGGTATTTGCCGGGAAAGTACTTCACATATTCCAGATCGCCTGAAACCGGGCTTCTGTTAACATGGACATCAAGCGGAGATAAAAATATGCTTATTTGTGTAACAGGTCCGTTTACATACTCATCTTCATTTACTTTTTTAACCAATACAACTTTACCATCGGCCGGTGAAAGCACAAGATTTTCTCCGTCTGGCGGATACCTGTCAGGATCCCGAAAGAAGTATAATATCAGTCCGCATAAGGCAATAAGCAGCGGATATACAATAAACATCAACCATACGGGCCCAAAAGATATGGCATAGCCTGCGAGAAAACTAAAAGAAAAAACAACTATAATTGTGGGAAAACCCTCTTTTGCAAGCATATTTAACTAACCTCCGAATGTTCGCAGGATATCGTTAAAGGTAACAAGGATGATTAAACCAATAAGAAATATAAAACCAAGTTGCTGTAATCCCATTCTCACTTTTGGAGATGGTTCCCTGCGTGTAATTCCTTCATATACAAGAAACATGAAATGGCCTCCGTCAAGTGCAGGAATTGGCAGCATATTCATAATTGCAAGAGTAATGCTGAGGAATGCAGTTATGTTCCAAAAACCAAACCAGCCGCCGCTTTCAGTTGCTTCCCGTGTTATATTGGCAATTGCAACCGGTCCGCCAAGATTTTCCCTTACTGAAATATCGCCAGAAAACATCCGGCCAATACCTTTGATGATTCCAAAAAATGTATCATTTGTACGATTGAATCCAACAACAAGCGATTGGCCAAGGTTATAATTTTTGCGTTCAATTTCAAAAATATCGGCAGCATTCAGCGACTGAATTCCGATCCTTTTCGACTCATCAGGTTCTACGGTTAATGAAAGTACTTCTTCATTCCTAAGGATATCAAACTGCAATGAACCATTTGTATCCTGTATTTTTTGGACAACCTGCAGCCAGTATGATACAGGCTCACCATCAACCGCTATAATCTCATCTCCATCCATCATACCTGCCTCATCAGCCGGCGAATCATTCATCACCCTGAGAATTTTACTTGGCAGACTGTTGGTTTCATCAATAAAGCGGCCTTCACGGTTTATCAGATCGAGAAAATTAGGTGGTGTTTCAACAGTGACCACTTCACCATCTCTCCGAACCAGAAAACTGAGATCACGGTCGGTTAATGAAGAGGGAGAAAATAACTGGTTAAAATACTCTACTTCTCTCCCGTTAACCCCTATTATTTGATCACCTGTTTGCAGGCCAATCTGGCCGGCAACTGATCCTTCCTGCACATAAATTCCAGGTACCGATTCTACCGGGATAACAGTTTCACCGTAATTCCATACCATTCCAGTATAAATAATTACGGCAAGTATCATGTTGAAAATTACACCGGCAAGAATCACAACGATACGCTGCCAAACAGGCCTGCTTCTAAATTCATCAGGTTTAACATCTTCGCCGATAAATGTATCATCCATAGATTCATCGATCATTCCGGCTATTTGCACATACCCTCCCAAAGGAGTTGCCCCGATAACGTATTCTGTATCTCCTTTTTTAAAACCAAATATTTTGGGTGGAAAACCAATCGAAAATTTATTCACTCTCATCTTAAAAAATTTCGCTGCGAGAAAATGTCCCAGTTCGTGCACTGTGACGAGAATAAATATCGCTGCTATAAATATGAGAATTGTAGAGGCTATGCTGATGATCCAGTCCATGTGTTATAATAAAAGATTGTTTGCGAACTCACGCGTTTCTTTATCAATATGAAGTAACGCTTCTGATGTTATTTCCTTATCCGATTGTATATTGTTCAATGATG
>SKKO01000387.1 GCA_007123715.1 Balneolaceae bacterium
GTTCCCCTCTTTGAATGAGGGACTGATATATTTCATTTGCACGGGTTTGGTCATTCAGTTTCTCATATGCTTTTGCGGCAAAATATCGATTTTCAGGTCCGTTACCGCTTGCGCTAGCAGCTCGTTCAAAATAGGAAGCAGCTTTATCAGTATTTCCTCTCAACTCTTCAAGAATCCCTAGATAATAAAAGGAAATATTTTCGTATTGATTGCTGACAGTCTGCAAGTTTTCGGGATATGCGACACTTGCATTCAACAACTCTTCCATATCAGTCAGCGAATGGTTTTCCATGGCTTCTATGGCTTTGTTGACATGAGCATAGATCCAGTTTTGATAAACACCTTCACCTCCTTCCCATCTTCGGAAATGATAGGAACTCATTAAATCGATCGCCTTGGAGTGATTATCTGTCAATGTTAACAGTTCTACATAAGGAAACAGGGAAGTCAAATCCGAAGTAACCACATCATGGTTATTGACAAAAGGTATTAGTCGCTCTTCCGGATCTGCAAGTTTCGTTCGTAGATAGAGATCGTTTTCATAATAAAATCTGGGATCCTCCGGATTCAATTCAAGGGCGCGACTGATATTCTCAAGAGTGGCATCCATGTCGTTCTTTACATTGGCATATGCAAAGGCCAAATTACGGTGTGCCACAGGAATGTTATCATTCAGTGCCACCGCATTTTCCCAGGAATCAATCGCCCGTTCCGGCTGAAAATCATAATATAGATTTCCAATATAGTACCATGCAAACCCGTCTTCGGGATTGTATTCGAGAGCCGTGTTCAAAGCTTTGGCCGTTTCAAACCGAAATGGAAAGACGTATTCGTGTGGTTTACTGCCGGCTGCAAGGAAATACTCTTCTGCCTGATCCGGATTACCTAAAAGATGATGATAATACCCCAGATAATAGTAAATAACGGGGTAGGAGTTCAATCTTTCATCATCCGAGTTGGCAGCATAGCCCAACAAATCTAACGCCTCATCATAAAGACCGGCATTACCAAATTTCACGGCCAGTTCAAGATAATTTTCCCGCTCCTCCCGCATCAACCCAACTAAATGGTCTCTGTTTCCCGGATCATTAGTAAGAAGGTATTTTTCATAATACCCATAAAAATTGAGGGGATCCGTATCGATCAATGTATTCATAATGTGTTCGGCTTTATTTATCTGCCCGGTCAGCCGATACAAAGAGGCTTTTAGTGAGAGCACATCAACACTTCTGATATTCGTTTTATATGCTTCTTCCAGATGCCTGAGTGCACGTTCGTAGTCGCCATCCTGGCTTTTCATTAATGCCATCTGATAATGGGCGGGGGTATGGAAGTTATAATTCCATGATGCCTTATAAAGCAGGGCGTAAGCCTCTTCACGATTACCCATTTCCTTGTAGGCCAGAGCGAGATAGTAAAGTGGGTCTGCCCGTTCGGGAGTCACATAGTCCCACGCCACACGCTCTACTGCCCTTTCCAGAAAATCAGTCGCCGTTTCATAATCCCCGTCTTTCAGATAAAGAATCCCGGTTCGTAACAGGGCAGAAAAGTGCTGCGGATTCAGTTCAATCGCTTTTTTGTAAAAAACACGTGGGTGGTAGAATGCATCATGAAACTGTTCAAACTGAAGGCCTTCATAATAAAGGCTGTCGGCATTATTGATTTCATCAGCAGATTTTGGCGATGAAATGGGGTCTGGCATCGGTTTTTCCTCAATTTCCACCGGGTGGTATGTGAGAATGGGCCAGCCCGAATTTTCACGGATCACAAGTGACAGATCATGAATCTCATAAGATCCATCATTCGAAATTGTTTGCACATAGGGAATATTCGGATGAAGACCGGTTTGTTCCTGAAACAATATCTCATCATCATAGAGCACCTGGATGATGGCATTGTTAATGATTCGGTTTGCATTTACACCCAGATGCAAATATTCCCGGTCTCCGTCAAAAGCAACAACAACATCGTTGTTAACCTTCTTAACATTATTCAATCCTTTGATAGGGGCAAACCAGTAAGTTGCTTCCTTCACTTCAAGTGTTTGCATCCAACTGTAGTCTGGCTGATTGTCAGAATAGGATCCGAACATCAATTCTATATACGGTCCATTCTCATCGGTCAACAGATCATCCCACATAGCTCCATTTGGGTTATTTCCCCAAGACCATAATTTTTTTCCGGGATTTATATGTTTATCTCCAAAAATAACCGTCCCTGCCTCCTTGCCATGATCAATTCCGGCAACAAAATTGCCCATATTTCCCCATTCAAAAAATGATGTGGGTTTGGCGTGATTCTTCCAGAGGCTGACGTCTACTCCATCGCTGTAATCCCACCCGTCAAAAAACTGATGACTGATTGGCCACTCACTGAACTGGTTTTTTCTGTGGTATGTAGCCCACTGGGTTTCAGGCGGAAAAAATACCTGATAATCTTCGTTAGCATGTACAGCCGCATTTGCAAAAATCAGAAGGGAGTTTTGAAAAGGCGTCGTATTGAATACTTTGATTGTCGTTTCAAGAAGTGTCGATTCCGGATGCAAGGTTATGCCTACAACCCATCGTGTACGATGTCGCCATTCTGTCTCTCCGACCCATACGGTTTTGCTTCCGTCCTCCTGTTCCGTAATTGTATAATCTACATCCATAAAGGAAGTTGCCCGGTGGTGATGCGGAATGTTCCATTCCACTCCACCTGAAATCCACGCCCCTGTCATGCCGATTAAAGCGGGTTTCACCACTTCATTATGATACAGGAAGTTATAATCGTTTACCTTGTCTCTTGCATAGTTAAGCCTGCCACCTAACTCCGGCAAAATTGATATCTTCACAAAGTCATTTTCAAGAATTACTTCCTGATACTCCTTATCTATTTTATTGTTTGTCAGGTTATGTATTAATGGGTAAGGATAAACTCTTCCCTGGGCACCCTGATATCTCCTGCCATTATAAAAAATAGGATTTGGATCTGCTTGCTTGACTTCATAAGTAGGTATTTTGGTTACCCGCTCTGTAACTATCACTTGTGCTTCAGAAATACTGATAAATAAAAAGAACATAATAAATGATGTAATCACAGGCGTGTATAAATATGTATACACTTTATTCTTATTTTTTGCTGTCTTCATATTTCTGAATAATATTGGGTTTTTGTCAGATTCCGCCACCGGATTGGTTGGATGCTTCTAATCTTTTTCCGTAAGCAGTACCTTGTAGTTTGTGCCGATAACATGTAATTATGAATGGTTTTTTTTAAAGTCTTTGTTCCTCACCAAAGCAGAACATAGATACGGTTCGGGGTACAGTAGTTGATACTCTGACTGTGGAATAGGTGCGGAATAACATCTCAAATGCACCCCTTGTCTCCATCCTCTCACACCTTTCTCGCAAGCAGTTTTTCTGCCATCAATTCAGTCGGATTATGCGTGTATTCGCCCTGTGCTTTTTGTTCCATGAACGGCGGTACTTTTACAATAAAAATGTGGTATGGTAGATCACAGAATCTTCGTTACTGTAAGTACATGAAATTCTCTATTCCTGTCAACTAATATTTGCA
>SKKO01000314.1 GCA_007123715.1 Balneolaceae bacterium
AATGGTGAAAAGAATGAAGCACTGCCACTGGGAACCAACCAGGGCATATCCATTGAACTTGATCTGCCTGCTGATATTCCAACAGGAACCATCGCTTTTACCAATGCCCGAATCATCACCATGAACGGTGATGAAGTGATAGAAGACGGTACCATCATCGTATCGGAGAACAGGATTGTTGCTGTTGGCACATCCGGTACTGTGCCGGTTCCGAATGGCGCCCATATTGTTGATGTAACCGGCAAAACCATCCTGCCGGGCCTTGTGGATGCTCATGCCCATGTTGGCAACTTCCGGCATGGTATAAGCCCGAATCAGCAATGGGAGTATTTCGCAAACCTTGCCTACGGCGTAACCACAGCCCATGATCCCTCCAGTAATACCGAAATGATTTTCTCCCAGGCCGAGATGGTACAGGCAGGCAACATGATTGGCCCGCGGATTTTTTCGACAGGAAGAATTTTATATGGTGCCGAGGGTGATTTCAAAGCGATTATTAACAGCCTTGACGATGCCCGTTCTGCCATTCGAAGGACCAAAGCATTTGGTGCGATCACAGTAAAAAGCTACAACCAGCCGCGCAGGGATCAGCGTCAGCAGGTTCTGCAGGCAGCCAGGGAACTCGGCGTGTTTGTACATCCGGAAGGCGGCTCAACGTTTACCCACAATATGAGCATGATCCTGGACGGACATAGCGGTATTGAACATAATGTTCCGATCTATCCGCTTTATCATGATGTTCTCACCTTGTGGTCTCACTCAAATACAGGTTATACCCCAACTCTTGTTGTGAACTATGGCAGCATCAGCGGTGAGTACTACTGGTATCAGCACACCAATGTTTGGGAAAAAGAACGGCTGCTTACCTTCACTCCCCGAAGTATTGTGGATTCCCGCTCGCGCCATCGCACCAAGATTCCAGAGGAAGAGTATGAAATTGGCCATATGCTGAGTGCTGCCGCAGCAAAAGAACTTCATGACCGCGGCGTAACTGTAAATATCGGGGCACACGGCCAGCTTCAGGGTCTGGCCGCACACTGGGAAATTTGGATGTTTGGCCAGGGCGGAATGAGTAACCACGACGCATTGCGGGTAGCTACTATCAATGGTGCCAGATACCTGGGAATGGCTGATCATATCGGATCCATTGAACCCGGAAAACTGGCCGATCTGATTGTAATTGACGGCAACCCGCTCGAAAACCTTTACGATACCGAAAATGTTTTATATACCATGATCAACGGCCGCTTATTTGATGCCGCCACTATGAACGAAACCGGCAACCATCCCCGTGAACGCCTCCCCTTTTGGTGGGAACAGACTGGCTACGATGAACGGTTCAATTGGCATGCCATAACCGGTTATGACAGCGAAGGCGGCTGTGTTTGCGAAACAAGGCATTGAGACATCGTGAATGAACCGTATCACGGCATCAAACGGGTATTTGATAATTATTTCCACTATTTGAGTCGATAAGGCACACAATTTTTATTTTTGTGTTGTTGAGCATCGCAACAAAATATATCCGGATCAGGGCATATTGCATCGTGGTTGATCGATTTTATAAGATCGGACGTACCTCCGGCACTGGGATTCATGGCTGTGTTTTTGAATGTGTTTCAGATTATGATTTATACGGCAAAAGGTGATCATGACTTCCAGATAAAGCAATGGAAGAAGGCGTGCTTTATCAACCATTAATTTCAAGCATCATTCATAAATACAACAAAGGTGAGTTGAAGTGTTCATACACAATATTTTCTTCATGCTTTATATCTGTAATCACCAGAAAGTTAAACATCTCATCTTTTCTCAAAGAGGTCTGCTTTCGCCATCTCATGCCTCTCAACGTCACACATACTTCTCAATGTTATCCCGTGTTTTTTCCGGAAAAGGAATTCTGTAAATTTCACGAAAGGCTATACATAATTTTCTATCAAAATTTAACATCTGCTGATATGTCAAAAACCCCATTTAATATTAATGACGCTTTCCTGTTTGAGTCGGAGCTTTCTGAAGATGACAAAATGATTATGGAAGCAGCGAGGGAATACGCGCAAACCCGGCTTGAACCACGAGCGCTTGATGGCAACCAAAATGAAATTTTCGATATCGGCATGGCCAAAGAGATGGGCGATCTCGGCCTGCTCGGGGCTGCCATCGATCCTGAATATGGCGGAGCAGGAGCCAGTCATACTGCATACGGGCTAATCGCCAGGGAAGTTGAGCGCGTAGACTCCGGCTACCGTTCTTTTATGTCTGTTCAATCTTCTCTGGTGATGTACCCTATTTTGGAATTTGGCACTGAAGAACAGAAGCAGAAATATTTACCGCGGCTTGCTGCCGGTGAGATCATCGGCTGTTTTGGTTTAACGGAACCCGACCATGGCTCAGATCCGGCTTCAATGACAACCACCGCACTGAAAACCGATGGTGGCTGGATCCTGAACGGGGCCAAAATGTGGATCACCAATTCCCCTATTTCTGATGTTGGGATTGTATGGGCAAAAGCTAAGGAGTCGAAAAATGATACTCCGGTTATCCGGGGATTTATTGTGGAAACCGGAATGAAAGGCTATTCCACCCCGGAAACAAAACATAAAATGAGCCTGCGTGCATCGTCTACCGGCGAAATGGTTTTTGAAGATGTATTTGTACCCGATGAAAATATTTTCCCGGACATCCGCGGACTAAAAGGCCCGTTTATGTGCCTCAACAGTGCCCGGTATGGCATTGCCTGGGGTGCCATCGGGGCAGCCGAATTTTGCTACCATAAAGCCCGGCAATATGTTCTCGACCGAAAACAGTTTGGCAAACCCATTGCAGCCAATCAGCTACCACAGACCAAACTGGCCGATATGCTTACCGACATCACCTCCATGCAAATGCTTGCATGGCGCCTGGGTCAGCTGAAAGACCAGGGACGCCTGAATCCCTCCATGGTGTCGCTTGCAAAGCGCCATAATGTAGGGAAAGCACTCAACATTGCAAGGGTGTCACGCGATATGCTTGGCGGCAACGGAATTTCGGGTGAATACCGGGTCATTCACCATGTAATGAATCTGGAATCTGTAAATACATACGAGGGCACCTACGATATTCACGGTTTGATTTTAGGGCGTGAAATTACCGGAATACAGGCATTTACCCCAAAAGGAAACGAATAGTACTGAGTACCGGATCCCTCATTTGTTGGCGCGAACAACATTGGATGGCACAAGCCCCATAGGGACTTGCGGGACGCTTGATCACCCACATAAAATGTGGGGTTTTGATGTGTGGCATGGCTACGACAATTTGATATACGATTTCCGATATCCGATTGCAGATATGCGAAGTATTTAAGATCGGTCATCCGCGATGCGGATTGTTTAGAGCAGATGACCGGTACAGAAGCTTCATATCAGGGTCATGCAATGCACAAAACAGGAGCGATTCCGCTCATCTTATTGAAATACGTGCACGCAGCACCTCATCTCCCAATTGTATACGTTCGGCAACATCCAGGCCGTGAACAACTTTCCCGAACCGGGTGTAAAAGCCGTCCAGATGCGGCGCGGGATTTAGTGTAATAAAAAACTGGCTGCCTTCGGTGTCGGTACCGGAGCTTGCAACACCTACACTTCCACGGCCGAATGTCTCAAATGCAGGTTCTGTAGGCAACCGGTATTCCGCGCTGCCAAAACCGTCAAGCCGGTCAAAATCACCCCCTTGTATGACAAAGTTTGCGACAACACGGTGAAAAGGAACTCCATCATATTTTCCATCACGGGTAAGCTTATCGACAGATGAAACGGTATAGGGTGCTGTGAGAGGATCCAGCAGTATTTCAATCGTCCCGCGGTTTGTCTCAAGAATCCAGTAAGGATGGATTCCCATCTCATACAAACGGCTCCAATCCGGTGATCCCACTGCTTTTTCAGGAATTTTAAATTCCCCGTCAAAATCATCCGGAGCATGGAATTCCAGTATTCCTGTCAATATACCGGCTTTTTCATACTCACCATTTTCCATATAATTCCGGTAAATCTGATTGATCAACTCAAAATCATCCGACCCGATAATGAACTCATTTTGCAGAAAACGTTCAAGGGCATGTACAACACTCCTGTCTCCACTCTCAAGTTGTTCAAGCACCAATTCCCGGATGTCCACAATAAATTCATCATCCTCGAAATAATCCACAAATACGGGAATTAAAGCCTGTAATGCGTGATAACCCAAAATTCCCCCCTTGTTGATATTATTTCTGACAAATTTCATAAAATCAGAGTGCGGCAACATATGCCGATAAAGGGGAAAAAACCTGTCTGCAAGGTATGGATTTGCGGCAAATGCAAAATCGAGCCGGTTTTTATACCTGCTGATGTCTGATCCATTCAGATGCAGCAGGTTTAATGATGCCGCAAAAACCTCCATGTTACGCGTTCGTCTTAAAACTTCATTCTCAATATATTGAACCAGATTTTGCCGTAATGGAGAAATTTCTGCAAGTGAAACCAGTGACTGAACAACCACGTGTGGGTTAGGATGGCTCAGCAGTCTTCTTATGGTACTGAAATCAAGATCATTGCCTGAGAAATGTACAAGATTTGCAGCAAGCTCAACCGAGAGCTGTGTATGTTCTCTGAGTTCAGCATCCGAATACTTCATCATTACCGTACCGTGTACTTCTTTTCCGATAATGCGGAGCAGCATTTCATCTTCCCCGGGGGTATAAAGCATCGATGTTAACCGATAAAAATTAACCAGTTCTTCCTGCAGCAGGCTCCCCGGCTCAGGCCTGTTTAGCGGACTTCTGTATAATCCGTAAAGTAACTGTTTTCGAATCTGCCTGTCCGGAATACTGAACGCAATATTTAATATATCACGCACCGTAAGTTCATTAACCTTTTGGCGGGACAGGATAACACCCATTGCACGGGAACAATGAACACTGTTTCTGAGTGTTTCACCCATCTGAGAAAGTTCTTCAGCCACCTGTAAAGTTCCCAGCTGACGAAACACCTGGCAAACTGCATCTGAATGGATTTCTCCATTCTTAAATTTATCCAGTAAAGCGGTCACCTGTTCAGCGCTTATTTGCCTCAGGCTTACCATATACCAGACTTCCGGTTCATCACGATCTATACCCAGCTGAATGTATTCTTCCAGATCATCGGGCTCCGTTTTCGTTATCGCCCTTCTTGCGAGGCCGGCTGTATTTGAGTCATTATGGTCAATCCATGTGAGAAGTTCCCTGTAATCGCGGTTCGTAATGGCGGTTTCCATTTCAGGATACCCGCTTAGAAAGCTTTGGGATTGTTCAATTGGATGTAAATTTCTTTCGCAGGAACTAAATATAATGGCTGTTAGAACAAAAAATAACCCTGCCAGGGCTTGATGAAAGATTTCATTAATAGAATTGTTTTTAACAAAAGTTCTTCTTTTATTACACATATATTATACATAAAAATGAATGACAATGGATAATGCTCAATTAACCAGAAAACAAAAAGAGTTTTTTGATTATATCATCGACTACAAGAAAGAATATGATGTATGGCCTACCTACAGAGAAATAGCAGAGGCCTTCCAGTATAAATCTCCAAATAGTGTAACCCAAAATATACAGGCTTTATTAAAAAAGGGGTACCTGATTAAAACAGATGAAGATGAATATGATATCCATCCCAATTTTGAAGAAAATCTCGGACTTAAAAAGACTCCGGGGATCCCGGTACGCGGGCTTATTGCTGCCGGTTACCTGCAGGAAGCTGTAGAAGCCGATCTGGGCCGAATTACACTCGAAACACTTTTCCCAAATCTTGAAAAGATGTTCGCCCTGCGTGTATCGGGCATGAGTATGAGAAATGCAGGAATATTTGACGGGGATTTTGTTTTGCTTATGGACAGCGATATTAAAGACGGAGATATCGGCGCTGTGCTCTATGATGGCGAAACAAGCCTCAAGCGCATCTATTACGACAAAAACGGGCTTCGACTCGAACCCGCCAATGAAGAATTTCAGGATATTATTATTGAACCTGATGTTTTTGAAGAAGTGCGTATCATCGGCAAGTACATTGGCCACGTGAACCGTACAGGTATGTATAAATCGATTCCTAAAAAACTGGCCGGATAAAATAACCATTATATTTATCTGAAAAATTCTCAGTTACAATACAGGCAGTGCCTTTAGCGTGATTTTGTCAAGAGTTTTTTGTATTGTTTATCAAAAATCGTGATGAAATCAACATCTTGTACTACCGGTTTATTTCTGTTTCTGTTTTTCACATGCTTTCATCAGTCTATGGCACAAAACGGCCGTTTTATGATTGCCAATCTCTATGATGGCCCTTCAGAAACGATGAACGAAATGCTCGAATCTTTCCGTGACAGAAATCCGGGATACGATTTTGAATATTACTCATCTGTCACAACGATCGAAACGGAAAACGTGAACCGCATACTTTTCCTGCAGGAAGGAGAAGGAAGTGCGTCAATATCAACGTTATCAGGAGAAAGATTACAATCACCTTTAACATTTGGGGATATGATTGTACTGAGAAAAGGTGAACAATTAACCACAGATTCGCCCCTTGGCTTTCTCGGTTTTAAAGTTCCCGATATTCCCCCCGCAGAATTGCCTTCGTTTATCCGCCCGGATTGGGATCCCAATATCACAGATGTGCCCGGCGGATGCGCAACCGAGATTGATGCGTACCGGCGTATTCTTTTAACGTGGAGAAAAGATGTTGGTGAATATATTTTCCATTCCTTAAATGCACACCGTGTCCGTATTCGTGATTCCTTTAGCCATTATCATCCCGAAGACATTGGTTTTGATGAATTTTACCTTGTGCAGATGGTTGAACCGGGTGCAAAGATCATCATCAGTGAATATGTTGACCTTATTCGTGAACCGGAAAAAATCTCTGCAGAACAGGCCGGCGGCATGATACAGGAATATGAACTGCGGGATGGTGACCTGGTTTATATACCCAGAGGAGTGATGCACAGGGGATTCGGCGGGGTTCTTGCCCAGGTCATAACTGTTCCCGGCTTTATACCGGGCAGTGAAATCGGCCTGGATCATCTCCTTCGGGAAATCAATGAAAATCTTTCTCTAGACAACGAAAATGCACTGCCCTATAACGCTGAATTCTCATCAGAGCCGGTAATCAGGTAAATTCAAAGAACTTATTTTCCTTTTGAATCTTTATTTATTGTAATGAGCCGGCCATTGGCTCCCCGTCTGGATTCAAAAAGCTGGGAGTCTTTAATCCACGCCCTTCCACCATCGTGCTGCAGTTTTTTTGTGTTTTTGTAAGTAAAGGCCTGCTTGTGAAGATCCGGTAGTTTGCTCATAACGTTAACCTGCTGTTCGTTTTTCTAATTTCGTGATGGAAATTACATCACTTATACAAAACATTTCAACTATTGGTTTATTTTATTCACGTTTAATTCAACTTTCGCACAGAATTGTTGGTTTTGCTGCTACTATTAATTCCGGTTCGATACAATCAATATGGATATCCCCTGTTTTGTGCATGTCATTGATGCTTTACTTTTTAAAATATAAATATCAATTATTTATAAGAACTTATTTTCTAATTTGGGTCATTCGGGGTTATGATGTGTGGCATGGCTGCTCCAATTTGATATGCGATTTTATAGCCCCGGAATTCCCGGGCTAACACCTACTGGATCTGTCAGCCTTGAAGCGGGGTGCGGGGGAGTTCCTAGTATCTAAGGGGGGCATACTGTTTACGAAACAATTACCGTCTGCTTTAGCTGACGGATAGAAAGCTGCCGCAATACAGACCCCGAGCCTGGATTTCACGGAAAAAGAGAAACCTGGCGAGGGGACGTTGGGTACTGGTGAGTACAGGCCGTAAAGCAGCTTCAAATATCGAACACCAGTCACCGCCCCAAAGCAAGGAACTGTGGGAATGTAGAATTGTTGTGTGCACAGCGTAAACCTGACAAAAATCGGACGTATTGTTTCCTGTTGGTGGCGTTGAGGGTATTTATAGAGCCAATAAGGATAACCTTTCCGTCAAACGTTTACATATACTGCGACGATATTATATAACACACAGATCCCGCTATTGCAGCAACTACAAAAGCCATTAATAAGCTCTATTTGATACATTGCAGAAGTTGAGTTAAAACCAAACAGCAGCTCAAAGGTGCCATGGGCTGTATGCTTACGCCCCCGGGATTGCCGGGATCTCCGGCTTTCACTGGGAATGGAAATATCCCCGAATCATGATTTTTTAGTTTTGGGCACTTTCCTGCCCCTAAATAAAAACCAACCTATTAAAAAAATGAGCGAATCTTGAGTTTTAAATAAATGAGAAAAGCCATATATTTGGTTTCTATCACAAAATTAGAATTAACAAGAAATTTATCAGATATGTACGCTATCGTAAAAATTGGCGGCCATCAATATAAAGTAGAAGAAAATCAAACAGTCTTTGTCAATAGACTATCTGAAGAAGATACTATAACGTTTGAAGATGTTCTGCTTGTAAAAGATGACAAAGGTGAGGTAAAAGTCGGTAAACCTATCGTGGAAGGTGCCAAAGTTGAGGCATCCATTGTAGATCACCTGAAAGCAGACAAGGTTATTATTTTTAAAAAGAAACGCAGAAAAGGATACAGGGTAAAGCGAGGCCACAGGCAGCCAATCACCCAGCTAAAAATTGAGAAAATTTCTTAAAGACGAGGTAAATAATGGCACATAAGAAAGGGCAAGGCTCAACCAGAAACGGACGTGATTCAGAGTCAAAACGTCTGGGTGTAAAAAAATTCGGCGGTGAAGTGGTTCGTGCAGGCAATATTATTGTACGCCAGCGGGGAACCAAATACCACCCCGGCGAAAATGTAGGAAGAGGCGGTGATGATACGCTTTTTGCGCTATCAGACGGAACCGTTACCTTCCGGACAAGAACAGGCGGCAGAAAATTTGTAAATGTAGTTCCTGTTTAGATTTTTATCAACTTTTTCAAGCTCTGGTAACACTGTTATCAGAGCTTTTTTTATTTTCAGGTTATGGACTTTAATATACCTGAATACCCCGGATTACAATTTGGCTCGATATATTGCATTGGCCGCAATTATGCAAAGCATATCGAAGAGATGAAAAGTGAAGTTACCGAAGACCCTGTGGTTTTTCTTAAGCCCCGCAGCAGCATTATCTTTGATGGTGGTACCGTTCGCATTCCTAAACAGTCAAACAACGTTCACCATGAGGTTGAACTCGTCTTGCTGATCGGTTCGATAACCAGGAATGTTGAGCCCGGCAATGCAGCTCATTCGATTAAAGCCATATCGGCAGGCATAGATATCACCGCAAGAGATCTACAGTCTGACGCTAAAAAAAATGGCCTGCCATGGACGCTCTCTAAAGGGTTCGATTCATTTGCACCGCTTGGGAATTTTGTTAATTATACACCTGATATCCATCTTGGTGATTTGGATATCAGCGTCAAAGTAAATGGTGCAACCCGCCAGGCCGGAAATACATCACATATGTTGTTTTCATGTGAGAGAATTATTTCATATTTATCAAAACAGTTTACGCTTTATCCCGGTGACCTTATTTTTACCGGAACACCCGAGGGTGTTAGCCCGATTTTACCGGGTGACACCGTTCAGGCATCTCTCCAAAACAACATTTCAACCTTAACTATTCATGTTGAATAACCGGTTACGATTAGTATTATTTACTTTTTTTGCCGTTCTTTTTTCGGGTGGCGCAGTTAAATCCCAGCCGCTCTCTTTTTTGGCAGACTCTGTAACCTATTTGTGGCCAACAGATTCCAGTACACTCCTGTCGTCAACATTTGCGGAAACCCGCTCTGCACACTTGCATGCGGGGCTCGATATCCGAACATGGGGACAAGAGGGCTACCGGGTTTTTGCCACACGCGACGGTATTGTCCATAGAATTGGCATGAGCCCTTACGGATATGGAAATGTGATCTATCTGAAACATGACGATGGCAGCTACTCGGTTTACGCTCATTTGAACCGGTTTGAACCATTCCTGCAAAGTGTAGCGGATTCCATTCGTTTTGTGGACTACCGTGCTGCAATAGACAGGGTGTTAGAACATAAAGATATCCGGTACAGGCAAGGTGATTTGATTGCCTATACCGGTTCAACCGGAATAGGACCTCCGCATCTTCATTTTGAACTCAGAACGCCGGATTTCAAGCCATTCAACCCTTTGCTTACCAATCTTAGGGTGCGCGATACTATCCCTCCCGTTTTCAGGCAACTTGCTGTTGAAAATCTGGATCCGGAAACCTTGAAAATGCAAGGCCATCAGTTAGTAAGCGCACGCAGCACAGGCAATCGATATCATTTTGAAGATATCACTGTTTACGGCCCGGTTGGTTTAGCCGTCAATGTTCATGATCGTGCAAATGATACACCCAACATTTACGCGGTACATACACTTACAATGGTTCATCAATCGGACACGCTTTTCCATTCACGCGCCGATTATTTCCCACATACAGCCGCCCGGCATATGTTTTTAGACAGGTCATACCCAATACTCGCAGAAACACGCCGGGGTTTTCAGCGACTTTACAAGGTTACGGGCAATCAGCTGCCATTCTATCATTCCATGAAAAACCGTGGTGTCATAGAATTTGAGAACGGAAGTTATCCCATCCGGATCATTGCAACGGATATCAACGGAAACAGCGCATTTGCTGAGGTTACGGTTCATGTTCGTGGTTATAACCGTTCTCAAAACCGGGAAATTACCCATATACCAACCTATCCCGATCCGCCTTTATTGGAAACGTCCTCATTGTTCAACTGGAAATACCTTGCTCTTGATCACCATGAACCTGTTTTACTCTCCTCAATTTCAGAAAACATACCTTATCAGAAAAACGAAGCCCCTTACCGCTATGTGCCCGGTAGTTATATTGAGAAAAAGATCCAACCGGGAAGAAAGGCTACATTATCAACCCCTGATAAAAAAGCATGGGTTAATTTCCCTGAAGATGCCCTCCTTGATACTTTGCAATTGCGGATGAATATTATTTACTCCCAGAATGAAATTCATGTTAATTTTGAACCGGACCGGCTGCCCGTTCACCGGAATATTGATTTCAACATCATTTTACCTGAATATCTGAGAGATAATCCAAGACTTGCATTATACTCTGTTGATCAATTCAGAAATCGCAGGTTTTTCTTGAGTTCCACCAATACGGATGGTATGATAAGAGGAAGCCTGCGTGAAATCAGCAGCCTTGTTATTTCGGAAGACAACACTCCTCCAAGGGTAGGAATGCCAAGAATGAGCCGTAACCTTGCCGGCAATCACATTATTATTGTTCCGGCAAGAGATCCCGAAACCGGTATAGACTTTGAACGTTCAGAGATTACGGTAAATGATGTAAGAGGCTTAGTGGAATATGATCCGGAAAAAAACCAGCTGATGTATTATAATCCTCAATTCAGGCCCGCATCAACCAATCGTATTGAAATTGTGGTGTATGATGGCGCCGGTAACCGTACAACTCATTCTGCAACGATCCGGTAAACAGGCTCTTTGCGGAGGCCGTATTGCTGCATACATGATGGTTTACAAAACATAGATATCGCAAACAGTCTGAGCTGTGATATTCTTGCTGGTTTAACATATATTTTGCTGCACTTTCAGTGTGTAATTGAGAATAGGAAAGCACCCCGTATCCCAGCTGCCATGCAAAGGTTCCTTTTGACCGGCCGAATGGGTTGCCATTACCAAACAGGAAGCTCCTCCGGAGCTTTGGGGGAATAGCCATCCTTTGTTTCTATAAACAGATGGCTCCTCCGGAGCCTTGTGGCATGAGCATCATTTGTTTTTTACAAACAGGAAGCTCTCTTGGTGTCTTTTGGCATGAACGAACATCCTTTGCTTCTTCAAACAGGCGGCTTTCATGGTGTCTTGTTCTAGTGGCATGAGCATCCTTTGTTTTTTTTGCAAACAAGCGGCTCGCTTGGTACTTGGGGTAAGCCAATTAAATGATTGATTTTAAATCTTATCGACAGGCTGATCCCGGCAATTGTGATGGTTTTGTTGAGCAGATTAAAAGTTCTTGATAAGGAATGAGACGAAGTATTGCTGCGTGTTGATCGCGTTGAGGACATTTATGGAGCCTACAAGGATAACCTGTCCATCGAACCCATACATTTGAAATGGCACAAAACTTTTTAACACACAAATCCCGCCATTGCAGCAACTACTAAAGCCGGGTTCTAAGCTATTTTTATCATATTGCGGTAGTTGAATTGAAGGCGTCCTCAAAGTGGGCTTAATCATCAACTCACAGCATCGCGTTGCGTGCCGTGAATCACACCGCCGCAATACAACTGATTTCGATCAGAACATTTTTCGGGAGCGTTTTCACAGCTACGGTTTCCCTCGCAGGCGGGTTGGCATCAAAGTATCCGCCATAAATTTCATTCACTATCGGAAAATCACTCATATCAGCAAGAAAGATGGTGCATTTCAGGGCTTTCGAAAAATGGGATCCGGCTGCTTTCAGAACTTCCTTCAGGTTATCCATCACTCTTTTCGTTTGTTCTTGTATACCCCCTTCCACAATGTCCATAGTTTTGGGGTTCAGGGCTATTTGGCCGGAACAGTATACAATGCCGTTATGTACCACTGCCTGGCTGTAAGGGCCAATAGCCGAAGGTGCGTGAATGGTTTCAACGATAAGTTTTTTCATTTGAATATTGGTTTGAGAAACATTTTATGGAAAATAGCTTTTAAAA
>SKKO01000248.1 GCA_007123715.1 Balneolaceae bacterium
GCATATCATCGTGATATTCAGTGCATTGCTTGAATATGTGAAGATCCAAATCCGCCTGGCGGATGGCCGATTTGATAACCGCGGGATTCATCCCGGGGAAGAGAGCATAAAATCAGGCTGAAAGTACCGTCAGGTATGGCTGAATCCCCGGTGTTTGTTATTTAACCGATACCGGTAAAAAATTCTTCATATTAAATATGTTTGAGAGTATTATTTTAATTGATTGAGTTAATACTCAAAAAATAGTATAGAATTCATGCATATGAAGAATTTCCCCTTAAAAATCCTGATCAGTTTATTATTTATTGGTTCACTCCTGATTTTCTCTTGCAGCAAATCAGAAGAGCCTTTACACGATGAAACTGAAGCATACAGAAATGCAGTTGCTGATTTTTATATGGGCCTTGCAGCAAGCCAGACAGACGAGGAGAGATTCGCTTTCAATAAAATGAATGATGTAGTCCGTACTTTTCCGGAAGAAGCTGCCGCATGGGCAAACCTTGGTGTGCTTGCCATGCGACAGGGTAATTTTGACCTTGCAGAAGACAGGCTTGGCAGGGCACTTGAGCTTCAGCCTCAGCATCCGGAACTGTTGTTCTTAAACAGTACCATGGAAAGTATTCGGGGTAATACGGAACTTTCAATCGATTTTTTACGAATGGGAATTGAGGTAAGTCCGGATCACAAAAAAATGATCTTTGCACTTGCTCATGAACTTGAGCGCCATGATGACCAGCGCCATGCCGGTGAAATTTCAGACTTGTTAACCCGGCTGCATGAACTGATTCCGGAAAACCAGGTGGTCTTGTTTGAGTTAACACGCTTTTCTGCCAAGAACCGCCATTTCGATGATGTAATTGATTACCTGGACAAACTAAATAGTCTTTCTGGAAACTGGGAAGATGAGAATACAGAACAGCTTGAACTGGTGATGGATCTTGCTGTGAAACAAGATCTGAACGATCTTATTCTTGAACTCTCTTTTCTGAGGAATATGCTTCAATCGCAGACTGAATTTCTGGATGATTTGCTCCGGGTACAGCATCCCCCCACAGAACTTGGTTTTTTAATTACACAGTTTTTGCACCTGCCTCAGCCTGAGATTGTCGTATCAGCCCCTGATCTTGAGATGAAGCTAAACAGGCTTCCTTTAGAACTTCCTGAGTCATCAGCTAGTTGGATAAAGGGTGTAAGCCTCTTTGAAGAAGCTCCTCCTTTTCCGATATCCGTTACTGCCGGTGTAGTGTTGATCACAGAGCAGATACGGCTCGACTTTCCAGGCAATACAGATCTTCCGCTACCTACATCCGCAATCACTGAAATAGATTATAATTACAATTTCAGAAACGATTTGGCCATGGCAGGCACCGATGGTTTCCGGTTATACCGATTAAATCCAGATGATACCTTTACGGATGTGACCGGTGAAATGGGTCTCAGAAATCAAATCATGAACAGAGCATACTACGGCGTATGGGCATTTGATATCGAGATGGATGGAGATTTGGACATATTACTCGCACCGGTTTCAGGTTCTCCGCTGGTACTCAGAAATAATGGTGATGATACATTTTCAGAGATTCAGCCTTTTAATGGTGCCGGGAACGTAAGAAATTTTCTATGGGCCGACCTCACAGGTGATGGTACTCCGGAGGCAACATTTTTATCAGAAGATGGTACGGTAACGGTATTCATAAACCAAAGGGGAGGGCGTTTCAATAGTGGTACTGTTCTTGAGGAAAATGCAGCAGCGATTGGTGTTGCCGATCTGACTGCTGACGGGCAATTCAATATTGTCGCCCTCACCGAAAATGGGTCTTTTCATTTGCACAATTTTTCCCTGAGGACAGGAGATTGGGAAACAGAGGGTATATCTGCACGTTCTGATGGTGATTACCTGTCTGGCAATACCAACCTTTTTATTGCAGACATTGACAATAATGGTGCCCTTGACCTGATACTCTCCACACAGGAAAAAACGACAGTCTGGCTGGGAGATGAAAGCAGGGAATTCATCAGATACGACGGGGAACTACCCGGCGGCATTGTAAACCTGTTTGATGTGGATGGCAATGAGCGGCTCGACCTCATGGGAATTACCGAAAACCTGGAACCATTCCTGCTAAAAAATGAAGGGACTAAAAATTACTTTGCCCGGTTCATCAGGGCGAGGGCGTCCGGACTCACAGGCGATCAGAGAATCAATTCTTTTGGAATCGGCGGAGAGATGGAAGTACGTTCTGGGCTGCTCTATCAGAAACAACTGATCCAGTCGCCCATTGTTCATTTCGGCCTTGGAGAATATACGGAAGCGCAAATGCTTCGCATTATCTGGCCAAATGGTTCGGTTCAGACTGAATTTGCTGAACTTGGTATGGGTGCAACCATATTCAATGAACAGATATTGAAAGGTTCCTGTCCCTGGCTGTTTACAAACGATGGTGAGGAAATCCATTTTATTACAGATATCATCTGGAGATCACCACTGGGGCTTAGAATCAATGCGCAGGAAACGGCAGGGGTGATCCAGACGCACGACCGGGTCCGCATTCCCGGTGACAAATTGAATCCCATCGAAGGGTTATACGATTTGAGAATTACGGCTGAATTATGGGAAACTCACTTTTTCGATTATATCAGCCTGGTTGCCGTTGACCATCCCGAAGGAACGGAGATTTTTGTGGATGAACGGTTTGTGTTTCCTGCACCGGATCTTTCCACAAAAGTAATGTCTGAACCCAAGCCGGTTTTACGGGTTACGGATGAGGAGGGAAATGATGTGACTGAAATTGTATCGGCAATGGATGGTAATTATCTCCAGGCGTTCAGAAAATCGCAGTATCAGGGCCTGGTAGAGGAGCATTCCATTGTAATCGAACTTGGGGAGGCTGCCGTTGGGGATGATGCATACTGGATGGTCCTTTCTGGCTGGCTGATGCCTACAGACAGTTCCATCAACCTGGCGCTGAGTCAGGGTACCATTGATCCCCCAAAAGGACTGAAAGTGGAAGTTAACGATGAAAACGGAAAGTGGGTTGTACTTCATGATGATTATGGCATGCCCGCCGGAAAGCTAAAAACCATTCTGCTCGATCTCGAGGGTGTTTTCCGGAATCCTGCTGATAGAAAGGTCAGGCTGACGACAACCTCACAGATCTATTGGGATGGAATATTCCAAGCCAATAAGATGGATGAAAGACTGATAATTGAAACCAAACTGGAGCCGGAGAAGGCCGATCTGCGTTACCGGGGATATTCTGAGTGGTATACACCGGATGAGGTATCTCCGAAAATGGCCAGGTACGATGTAATTTCCGGTACAACACAGCGCTGGCTGGATCTGCGCGGATTCCACACCAGGTTTGGTGATGTATCTGAATTACTGGAAGAGATTGATGGCCGGTATGTAATCATGAATGCCGGTGATGAAATTTTACTTGAGTTCAGGGCAATTGATGAACCGCGTGAAGGCTATACCCGAAGCTATGTGCTGGTATCTGACGGATGGGTAAAAGACGGCGATTACAACAC
>SKKO01000067.1 GCA_007123715.1 Balneolaceae bacterium
CCGAGAAACATCTTATCAGAGTGCTATGCGAGGCCTGAGCCGTCAGCTTCGCTCTGACCAGATGGTCTTATACATCTCGGTTTTTGACGGTCAGGTTTTTAGGTTTGCAATTACAAGAAGAAAAGTAGATATGAAAATTTTCCCGAAGGATGACTACTATCTGGATCTGGTCCACAATACTACATCATATCTGGGACAAGGGCATTCCAACCTTCATGATTTACATCAAGTATATACCATGTTTTTTGAAGGTGAGATTCCGCAGCAGATCAAACATATTTACTTTGTTCCGGACGGCCCCTTCTACATGCTTCCTCTCGAAATTTTACCCATAACTACTCCGCGATCAAGTAACAGCTATGGTTCAACAACCTACTTCGTGGAAAAATATAGCGTGAGTTATGCCAATTCCCTCTCCGAGATTGTGCATGAACGCAGGGAAATTCATGATGATTTTGCTTATGAGATTGCGGGATTTGGGATCAGAAATTTTACAGATGCAGGCCATCCGCACTTAATGGATCTGCCCTATGGGCCAGAGGAAATTGTACGGAGCACCGAAGCCCTGGATCGTTTGTCAGTAAAGAAATTATTCCTGGATTATGAGAGCACCGAAGAAAATTTCAGGGAAGTGGCCGGAAAATCCAAAATCATTCACATTGCCACGCACAGTAAAGTGAATAATGATAACCCGCTGTTTTCAACCCTCTATATGCACAATGGATATTCCAGTAACTCGGGTAACGAAACTTCAATCAATGAAAATGACGGAACAATTTTTGCCTATGAACTGTTTGACATGAACTTCAATGCAGATTTAATCTTTTTAAGTTCGTGTGAATCAGGCGCCGGTGGATATTTACAGGGTACAGGTATTTTGGGGTTTTCAAGGGCGTTTTCTTACGCGGGAGCACAAAGCCTTGCCATGAATTTGTGGCCTATTCGTGACCAGGCCGCCACTGAAATAGCTGTTCGTTTTTATGAATCACTGAATGCTGGAAAAAATAAAGCAGAAGCACTCAGGGACGCTCAAATTTCATATCTGAACCATTACAACAGTGATCCATACCTTTGGGGTTCATTTGTACTGTATGGTAATATCGATCCTGTTATTTCAAGTAATGACCTATATCAACCTGCAATTATCCTGATTTTAGTTTTACTTTCAGGCTTAATAATACTATTCAGGTTTTATAAAAAAGGAGTTCTTAATATGTGGCCGTCACATAATTAACGGAATCTCACCATTTCCGGATTAGTTTAGCATCATACTCCTGCCAAATTATTCTAATGTTCGTGATTTACTTCAAAAATGCACTACCGGGCTTTTTGCGGATCAGGTACTGGCTATCTACACCCGGTGAATCGCTAACGGAGCCAGGAATGTTGTTGAATGGTTCGAATTTCGTTTTGCAAACTAAATGCCCTATTAAAGGAAAAATAGAAATTGAATTGCAAATTCGATTAAAAAAAATTAGACTTACACACAAAACAGACTTCCTAAGGGCTTTAAGCTTACCTGAGATTTTTTTAGACATAATATTATAATGGCCGCATTATTCCTCACTGTAATTACTTTCAGCTATTCTTTTTTTAGTTTCAGCCATTTGAAAACCACCGAAATTCAAGATGCAGTCTACCAAAATGAAGTGTTAAGTAACTGGATTTCCATTCTAGAAAGTGCATATGCGTCACACGATTCAACCAATAACGGTTCACCAGCACATAACATAGCCAGTGAGCAATTCTTTGATCTTTACAAAAAAAGCGGGGATATAATCTACCTGAATTTTGCCCTAAATGAAGCTGACAGAGCAAAAAGAAATCACATCATTCATGAACTCAGTAGTTTGGAACGGGAAAAAGTTTCACACATTATTCAAAAATTGAATCACGATATTTTAACGGATAATTATTTTGACCTGACTCCTTTCACTGCCGCTTATATATACCATTTCTACAATATAAATATATCTCAAGAACAAGAGGAAAAAGCCAGGCAACTGCTTGATCATTGGGCAACATTATTTCCCAATCATAATGAAGTTCCGGATCTTTTGACCAGTTTTTTGATCCAATCTTTAGTGAGTGGTTATTTGGCAATAGGCGACTTCATAAAAGCCTATGATTTAGGTCAAAATTTAATTACAAGTCATCCATTCCCTGCTTCTCACTTTTCAGTCGATTTATTTGAAACTATAGCCTTTGCCTCAAGGTCTTCTGGTTACTATATGAGTTCAATGAAAATTTATCAAGATACACTTCTTCCAATCTCAAAAACTTTAGGTGATAAATATATCCAGACTACTACAAGGATGAATTATGCAATGACTTTGTTTAGAGTCGGAAACATAACAGCTGCATTAAAAGAATTTGAATATGTATATTCAAATTTGGAGCATTTAGATGAACCGGAATTCATTGCTGCCCTATTTAATAATCTTGCCATTTGTTACTTAATGATCGGCAGATTCGATCAATATGTAAAATTTCAGCTTCAGGCATTCATTATCGCTCAGGAAGAAAATAATTACAGGCAACAAATCTCCATACTTCGAAACCTGCATATTTTTTACAGGCGTCAAAATGAAACTGAACTGGCATATAATTACCTGGAACAAGCCCTTCATATTGCTCAGGAAAAAGAGCTGACATCTGATCTTGCAAATATTCTATTATCTCTTGGAATTTACAAGCGTATTGTAGAAAGTGATTATATCCGTGCCTTGGATCTTTTTAATGAAGCTCTCGAAATCGCAGAATATTACTCCATTTATCGAAAAATCTTTAACAGTTATTTTGAAATTGCCAGGACGTATCTTCTGCTTGAGGATTTTAAGGCGGCTGAACATTATATAGAGCATATTATTGATTTAAGCAGTTCGAGAAATGACAACAGGGGCTTTATTCAATCAAATGTTTTTCTTGCCAACTCCTATATAAAATCAGGAAAATTGCAGGAGGCAAAGCACATCCTTTCTCGATTTACAAACGAAGATTTTCAGAAACTTTCCTTCGATTTCAAAGTCATGGCTCATAATATCAATATGAACATCATGCTTGAAAATGGCATTTATATTGAGGCTGTCAACAGTTCTGAATCGATGATTTCAGAGATCATTGACTGGCTAACAGAAAGCAGCAACCAGGAAACCGGGCATATGCGAATGGATGATGAATTTTCAGAAGCTTTCAGGCTACATCTCAAAATCCTGTACCGGTCAAACCAGCTTCAGGAAGCGTTGTTTACCCTCGGAAAACTGCGAAATATTTCCAGGACTGGATTCTATAATAACCAAGTATTGAAATCTCAACTGCTATCAGAAGATGAATTGATTCAGGATTATAGCCTGGGTAACCGGATCCGGCAGTTACGCAGCCAGTACTCAGATGCACCCAGTGAAGAAAAAGTTGTTGTAAGCAATGAATTAATCGCAGCCGTTGCAGAAAGAAACAATTTATTAAACCGGGCTTTACCCGGTTACCGGGAAAACTCGTATCAAAACACACTTCAAAGCTTGC
>SKKO01000260.1 GCA_007123715.1 Balneolaceae bacterium
AAGCCCTTGATATTGCTCGGAAAGAGGATCTGACTACAGATATTGCAACCATTCTTTTATCACTTGGCGTTTACAAAAGAAATGTTGAAGATGATCCTGAGATTGCGCTGGTTAATTTTTATGAAGCACTTAATCAAGCAGTTCATTATTCAAATTATCAGCAAATTTTCAACTCCTATTTCGAAATTGCACGAACTCATGTACTTTTAGAGAATTTTGAAACTGCTGAGAACTATATTGAGAAATTAATTGATTATAGCCAATCACGATTAGATCATCGGGGATATATTTTAGCAAATATTTTTCATGCCAATTCATTCATAAAGTCTGGAAAAAGGGAAGATGCATTTAACATTTTGTCACAATTTACAGCTGAAGACTATCAACAGGTTGTTTTCAATTTCAGGGTAATGGCGCATAATATCTCAATGCAGATTGGGATAGAAAATGGCAATTATATAGAAATAGCTGAAAAAAGCTCAGACATGATATCGGACATCATTGATTGGCTAACAGATAGCAGCAACCAGGAAACCGGCCATATGCAAATGGATGATGAATTTTCAGAAGCTTTACGTTTGCATTTGAATATCCTGTACAGGTCAGGCAAGCCAGATGAGGCTTTATATTCTCTAGGTAAATTGAAAAACATTTCCAGGTCCGGTGTTTATAACAATCCTCTTTTGAAGTCACAAATCTTATCGGATCAAGAGTTGATACTTGACTATGAACTTGGCAAGATGATTCAGCAACTTCGTAGCCAATACATCAATACGGCCGGTGATCAGAAAATTTCTGTTAGCAATCAGCTGATCGCAGCCGTTGCAGAAAGAAACAATTTATTAAACCGGGCTTTACCCGGTTACCGGGAAAACTCGTATCAAAACACACTTCAAAGCTTGCAACGACAACTGGGATCTGACAAGATGGTCTTTTACGTCTCGGTTTTTGAAGGTCAGGTTTTCAGGTTTATCATTACCCGAAATAATCTGGATATGAAAATCTATCCACAGGATAACCGATACCTGGATGTGGTCAAAAGAGCTACAACTTCATTAGGTAACGGCAACACGAACCTTAAGAATTTATATGAAGTTTACACCACTTTTTTTGAAGGGGAAATTCCAAAATCGATCAACCATATTTATTTTATCCCTGACGGCCAATTTTATATGCTTCCCCTCGAAATATTACCTGTATCAGCGCCGGAATCGGATTACAGTTATGATTCAACAACCTATTTTATTGAAAAATATAGTGTGAGTTATGCCAATTCACTTTCTGAAATCGTAAACGGCCATTCTAATATAAATCATGACTTTTCATATGATATTGCGGGTTTTGGAATCAGTGACTTCACTGCCGCCGGGCATCCTGATTTAACTAACCTGCCATTTGGCCCTTATGAAATTGCAAGGAGTACCGAAAATATGAATCGTTTTTCGAAAAAGAGAATCTTCCTTGATAGTGAGAGTACGAAAGAAAATTTCAGGGAAATTGCCGGTAAGTCCAGAATATTACACATTGCCACACACAGCAAAGTGAATGAAACTAACCCACTGTTTTCAGCGCTTTATATGCATAACGGACATTCCAATAATCACAATACTGAATTGACATCCGATGAAAATACCGGCATTTTGTATGCATATGAACTCTTTGACATGAAATTAAATGCGGATTTAATTTTCTTAAGCTCATGTGAATCGGGCTCGGGCAGTTATTTACAGGGTACCGGAATCCTGGGTTTTTCCAGGGCTTTTTCTTACGCAGGGGCACAAAGCCTTGCTATAAATTTGTGGCCAATCCGTGATCAAACGGCTGCCAATATCGCTATTCATTTTTATAAGGAATTGAACTCGGGTAAGAACAAGGCTGAAGCACTTAGATCAGCTCAAATCTCTTATCTAAAAAACAATCACAGCGATCCTTACCTGTGGGGGGCATTTGTATTATACGGCAACATTGATCCTATTATTTCAGAAAACGATGCCCATAAGTATGCGACTATCTTCTTGCTTGTACTGTTACTCGCAGGTGTTATATTGGCAGGAGTTTATTTTAAAAAAAGCTCTTTCAGAACTGTTAATTAAATCGGGATCGAAAATGTTTCATTGAGCTTAAACTTAATACTCGTATTGTTCTGACAACATCTGTCTAACCTGTCTGCCTGCCCAATTATTCCCGATTTTATCATTTGCTATCGGGGGCTCTCTATATGATATGTATTACTGTTTTGGCAGGTAACTATTATGACAAAGAAGGAATGATGTAAAACACGGGCTACAGTTTTTCAAGAGCTATTACGGCGACTCTGCTGAAAGCCCCGTCAATCTCAATTACTTTTTTGATGTTTTCACGGGCATCATTTTCCATACCAAGTTGCAATTGAGCATTGGCAATGTACCAATATGATTTTTCCAACGTAAGTTTCCCAGGATCCATTTTCAAAACGCTTTCGAACGATTCAATGGCTTCACTGTAATTGCCTGCATTATAATAAACAGACCCTTTAACCATGTAAATATCCATGATCTCGCCCGGGTTTAGTGCTTCAGTACTAATTGAGTTAAGAAGGTCAAGAGCGAGGTTTGCATCACCAGCCGATGAATACGAAACTGCCGAATTAAGGACCTTTTCGAAATCGTTTGTTTCACCTGCAGATCTCTCAATCTCAAATTCAATCATAGCAATCGGGCTGAATTCTGACTGGATGACCTGATCACCAAATATATTAAAAAGAATTCCCATGCTAACCAGGAGTACGGCTGCAGCAGCAAGGTAATGTTTTATGTAACCACTAAATATTCTATTTGAACCAAAAGGCAGTATCCGGGTTTTGATATTATGATCGAATTGTTTATCAAGAGTTGCGAATTCACCATCATGCCCCATTTTCTTGAGCGTTGCAAGCGTTTGCATATATTCAAGGTCAACAGGATTCGCAATTAAATGTGCCCATAAGCTGTCAGATTCATCCTCAGAAAGTTTCCCTTCAACAAAATCATGTATCAGGTTTACGATATATTCATCATTATTTTTCATTATACGAATCTCCTGCTCATGTTATGTTCGAGGTGTTTATGGATTTGGTTGAGTGTACCCAGCAGGAACGACTTGTCAAACGGTTTTTGAATATACGCGTTAATCCTTGACGAAATACATTGTTTTCTAACCTGGCTGTATTCATTGGTGCTCAATGCGATAATCGGAATCGAATGGTATTTATGCTCTTCCCTGATCTTACTGCTTGTTTCAAATCCGTCTATTCCTGCCCCAAGATTAATATCCAACAAAATTAAATCATAGTCATTTTTTCTAAGCACTTTTAATGCTCTTTCGCCGGTTTCAACACTTTCCACTTCAAATTCATTCTTTAGGAAAATGGATACAAGCAACCTGATTTGAGCGCTGTCGTCAACGTGAAGAAGTTTTGGCTTTTTTCTTAAGTTATTCGCTTCACCATTTCTATTGTGAACAAGTGACAACTTACTTCTTATTTTGGATTTTATACCATTTGATGCGGCAAGCTCATCAGGATTCAGATATAATTCATAAGACGAAGGCACATCAAAAGAATGGGCTGCTGAACCATTCAGGTAATTAAAAGTAAATGCCTTAGGAAATAATACGCATGTCTTCATTACATCATATTTTTTTTTGCAGTTATCGCGACTGTATATAGGATGCATGAAAACCATATTTGTTACATTTTTTTTCGAATTTTTTTTTTGCGCCGAATAAATAAATTAAGTCCTTTTATGATGAATATGTGTAAGAGAGGTCAAGGCTATTGGACACTTGTCTAATGCCAGCGATGATATGACGGGGAAGTTATCCCATGCGATTTTACTTTTGACATGTCACATGGCAAATAATGCGGCATGTCTGTTGTGTAGTATCCCGCATTTGAATTTCTGTACACACATAAATCGGCACAGAGTCTGATTACTATCTTTTAAATAATCTGTCAATTTCTTTTGTCTATTGGTTAAATTTTAATTGCAGGTTAAATTATATAAGACCAGCTGATATTTAAATCTGTTAAAAGTTTATGTCTGAACTGAAAAAAGCCGCCCTTACATTTTTATCCAATCAAAAGATTGCTATTGTTGGTGTTTCTTCAAAAGGTGATACCGCTGCAAATTTTATTTACAAGAAACTCAGGGACAGTGGCTACATGGTATTTCCTGTTAATCCGAATACTGATATTGTGGAGGGAGATGAATGTTTTAAAAACCTCTCATCCATTCCTGTAGCTATTGATGGTGTAATTATCGGCACACATCCTGATGTTACACCACAGGTGATAAGAGAATGTGCTGAAAATAAGATCAGACAGGTATGGATTCATCGTTCAATCGGTCAGGGGAGTTATCATCCGGCTGCCATTGAACTTGCCAAGGAATTGAACATTGCCTTGATTCCGGGTGGCTGCCCCTTAATGTTTAATGAACCTGTTGATCTTGGCCATAAATGTCTGAGATGGTTTCTGATGCGCAGTAAAAAAGAAAAAACACCCATCGGATTTAATTCTTCATAAGTATACCACCCATAAAAACAGTTTTACAAAGCCTTCCATAATTTTAAAGAGAAAAAGCCCGGAACGATCGTAGCCATTCCTGAATTATACCTCATTATTCAAACTATGCAGCAAATTTACTGATGCGAAGAAATATTATCCTGTTTTTAGTACCGGCTGGCACTGTGTTAATGGGGTGGGCTCTATATATGGCTTCCAATAATTTATGGGGACTCTTTTCAGAAAACTGGTTCATGACGGCGACCATGGCCTTCGGTTCCTTTATTGCCGGGGCTAGTTCTGAGGGTGGCGGTGCCATCGCCTACCCTGCCATGACCCTTCTTTTCAAAATTGAACCAGATGTTGCCAGAAATTTCAGTTTTGCCATTCAAAGTGTAGGGATGTCGTTTGCCGCTATATGGATCTTTATTTCCGGGATAAAAATTGAAAAAAACTATCTTCTTCTTGCCGGTACAGGCGGTTTTATCGGTATCATTTTGGGTTCCTTCTATATTGTACCCCTCATTAAACCCGACTATGCCAAAATGATGTTCGTTTCCTTCTGGCTGAGTTTTGGTATCGCACTGGCTGTTGTAAATTTTATCAATCAAAGAAAAAGTATCAATCAGCTTCCCAATCTCTCTTTATTCCAAAAAACCGAGCTTTTTATGGTTGGAATACTTGGCGGTTTTTTCAGTTCGGTGCTTGGAAACGGACTCGATATATGCACATTTTCTTATGTGGTGATGAAATATGGCCTTTCAGAAAAAATTGCCACCCCTACTTCGGTTATTCTTATGGCATCGAATGCCATTGTCGGATTTATCATACATCTTTTTATTCTGGACACATTCCAAACCGATGCCTATCATTACTGGCTGGTTTGTATTCCCGTTGTGATTTTTGGTGCACCGCTTGGAGCCTACACCATTACCCTTATAGGCCGGAAAACCATTGCCAGTATCCTTATTGTGATTATTGTCGCACAATTTATTACAGCGATGTTTGTCATAAAGCCCGCAATTGAACTGATTCTCTTTTCGACTCTCATATTTGTGACAGGAATATTTATCTTTTTCGTAATCACCAAAAAGAAATAACCATCTATTGTTGTGTCATCGATGGAATTGACGGTTAAGTCATCCCCTTAGGGAACTGCAAAATATTCCGTAAGTTGCGAGAAACAAGATACAGACTTGCGGTTGTTGGTACTCCACCCTTGCATACAGATTCCTGCCGAACAGGAACCCCAACAGGATTTTTCGCGTACTTTGCCAGGCCCTTGAATACGTATCCCGCATCCTCTTCTATCCGGGAATCATTGGATCAGGAATTAAATAATTGCAGAATCATCAGCGTGGCAATTGCAAGAATTAACACACCAAATCCAATCTGGACAACTATTTGAGAAACCATGTGGCCGATTCTCACACCTGCAAACCCTCCTGCGAAAGCCCCGATTACAAGAGGAAAGCCGGAACCAAAATCCACATAACCCAGAGTATATGGCGTTATTCCTTCCGGCTCACCAGCCAGCAGTGCAAACTGAATCCATCCGGAAAATGAGATCAGTACAATAGCCATTGATGAGATGCTTACTGCTTTTTTCAGGCTTAATTTATAAGCGAGATTCATTATAGGAACCAGAACGATACCACCACCCACTCCCGCCAGGGCAGCGACAAACCCCCCCACACTTCCGGCTCCGGCAGCCTTGGGGATACTGATGGTGGTTTTTGTAACAAGAAGCGTCAGATCTCCCTGGCTCCGCCGGAAAAACAGAATTGCAACAAACACCAGAAGAATCGAAAATATCACAACAAATACATCTTCGGTATAAAACGATGAGGTTACAATCTGTTTGCCTGCAAATACCCCGATCGTACCAAACAACCCTACGATTACACCTTGCCTCCAATAAAAATTCTTCTCGGTACGCTGCTGAATGGAACTGCTGATGGATGCGGTAAAAGTGCAAAAAAGTGAAGTGGCAATAGCCCATGTTGCCGGGTTTTCAAGTCCAACTGACGAAAACAGGATAAACAGAATTGGAGTAAACAGTATACCGCCACCTACCCCAAACAATCCTGCAACGATCCCGGCTGTCAACCCGCAAAGTATCAGAATGATAAAAAGCATCAGATGTAAATTTCACCCGTCAGATATGTCACGGCCTGTCCACCAATTTCAACCCGCTCACCCTTATGAATGCATTCAATATAACCACCCCTTTTTGAAAGCTGTCGGGCAGTCAGATATTTTTTACCCAGACGTTTCGCCCAAAAAGGGATCAGAAGTGTATGGGCAGAACCGGTTACCGGATCTTCAGGTATACCAACCGATGGTGCAAAAAAACGGCTGACAAAATCGATACCGGATTCAGAAGATAGGGCGGTAAGAATCACACCTCTCACGCCCAGCCCCAACAGGAGTGTTAGATCCGGTTTTATTGCCAGAAGGGTATTCTCTTCATTTACCAGCACAAGGATGTCAGTGTGAATTCCTGTATACACAGGGATCGTACCAATCGCTTCCGGCAGCAGTTTCGGTACTGGTACAGGCTCAGGCGGCCTGGATGGGAAATTCATCCAGTAGAAATCTCCCCTTCTCTCAACGGTTAGAATCCCGCTTTTGGATTGAAAGGCAATTTCAGGGCCGAAATAACCAAGATGATTGAATAAAACATGAGCTGCTGCGAGTGTGGCATGTCCGCACAGATCCACTTCAGTTTCAGGAGTAAACCAACGAATTTCAAAAGATCCATCCACATTTTTTTTGAAAAATGCCGTTTCTGATAGATTATTTTCTGCGGCAATTTGTTGCATCGCTATTGGGGACAGCCAATTTTCCAGCGGTACAACAGCGGCCGGATTGCCTTTAAAAACCGTATCGGTGAATGCATCAACCTGGTAAACCTTCATTTTTATGTGAATGTAATGATTCCTGATGAGGGTATGAACGGTTTTTTTTGTATGCCTCGCTAAACCGGTGTCATTTTCCCGTAAAGTTCACGAAATTCATGTCAATGAGCAATAAACTAAACATATATCCCCCTGTAGCAATTCAGAAAATCGGTTATGATGCCATTTTGCAGGCTACACTAAGAAAATGTTATACACCATACGGACGGGAATACCTGGAACGGTTATGGGCTTCAGCCGATAAAAAAATTGTAGAAGAACGGCTGGCTTGTACTTACGAGTGGAAAAAACTATTGGAAAGCGGTACATCTCATCCTTTATCGGCTGCCGAGGATATCAGAGAAGATATTAAACAAAGCAGGATTTTGGGCAGTGCTTTGCCGTTGGAGAGTTTTGTGATGATATTGCAGAATGCATGGCTGGCTCGTATCATCAAACAATTTTTTTCTAAACAGGACGGCATTTATCCTCATTTAGAACAAATCGCAAATTATCTCGAAAACCTTAAACCTCTTGAAGAAGCAATACATAAAGTTGTAACAGATAGGGGTGAAATGCGTGATAATGCAAGCAGTGAATTAAAACTTATCCGCAGTAAAATAAACAGGGAAAAGAACAGGCTGCGGGATACCATTCAGCGTGTTATGAAAAGAGTAATGCAGCAAGGTATGGCTTCAGACGAAGGCGCTACCATACGCAGCGGACGTATGGTAATACCTGTACAGGTGGAATTCAAACGCAAGATTGAAGGCTTTATTCATGACGTATCCTCAAGCGGGCAAACCGTTTATATTGAGCCTGTTGAAGCACTGCAGATCAATAATGAAATACGGCAGCTCGAATCCGAAGAAAAACGCGAAATTGACCGAATTATCCGTGAATTAACTTCCGTTGTGCGTAAATACGCTGACGCTTTATCCATGAATACTGAACAGATTGCATTACTGGATGCTATTCATTGCCGTGTGCAGATCGGGCTGGATTTCGAAGGCAGCGTTCCAGTGGTGTCACAGGACATGACACTCCGTCTGATTCATGCACGTAACCCTAACCTGCTTCTGAAAAATAAGAAAGTAAAGGAAACAGAACCGGTAATACCCTTAAACCTGCATCTTGACAAAGATGAACTCGGACTTATCATTACAGGCCCGAATGCAGGTGGCAAATCTGTAGCCATGAAAACAGCTGGTTTACTGAGTTGTATGCTGCAATGCGGATATCCAATACCTGTACAGCCTGATTCGGAACTTCCAATCATTAATGGAATTTTTGTGGACGTAGGTGATGACCAATCCATAGAGAATGATTTGAGTACTTTTTCATCACGGCTGCTGTGGATGCGCAACACCCTATCGAAACTGTTGCCGGGCTCACTGGTATTAATTGATGAGGCGGGTGCCGGAACCGATCCGGAAGAGGGAGGAGCACTTTTTCAGGCATTTGTTGAGGAGGTAATCAGCCGTAACAGCCGTGTGATTGTGACTACCCATCATGGTTCATTGAAGGTGTTTGCGCATAATCATCCAAATGTGGTAAACGGAGCAATGGAATTTAACCAGGATAACCTTGCCCCCACCTATCATTTCAAAAAAGGAATTCCTGGCAGCAGCTATGCATTCGAAATTGCTGACCGGATGAATCTGCCGGCAACCCTGATGCAAACCGCAAGGACTTTATTGGGCGAAAAAAAGGACAGCATGGGTGACCTTCTCATAACCCTCGAGAAAAAAGTACAGGAATCAGATCTTCTTATTGCCGATTATCGCAAACGCCTTGCTGAGACTGAAAAACGTGAAAGAAACATTGCTGAACAAACATCCAATATTGAGAACAAACGAAAAAATATTCTTGAAAAAGCTTATCGCGATGCTGAAGATATACTGAAATCAGCCAACCGCAGAATAGAAGAAGCCGTTGAAAAAGTAGTAACGGAAGGCCGTGAGGACAAAGAAAAAATTCGTGAGGCCAGAAATAGTATTAATGAAGCCAAATCAGAAATTCGATCCGGAAAAAAAGAATTCGACATTGAACAAGAAGAAGAAATTGTACGAAGCAAAGACATACCACATGTTGGTGATTACGTTGTAATTGGCGATGGAAACAGTATCGGAGAACTTGCTGAAATTTCCGGCAATAACGCCACCGTTTTAATGAATGGAATGCGTATCAAGTCCAAACTGAATAAACTGGTAAAAACGAACCGGCCAAAGAAAAAAGAAAAGATGTACGTCACCCGCAGCTACACAACGACGGGGGACCTCGATTTGTCGGTAAAACCGAGATTAGACCTCCGGGGAATGCGTGGAGAGGATGCCATCAATGAACTTACCGTATACCTTGATAAAGCTGTTGCCCGCGGCCTCAAAACGGCCGAAATTATTCACGGTAAAGGCGAAGGTATTCTTCTGAAACTTGTACACGAGTACCTTGATAACAGAAAAGAAATAGAATCCTTCGACATTGCTCCCTGGGAGAGTGGCGGAACTGGCTGTACTGTGGTAAACTTTAAGTAAGTAAATGATTTAATGAAAGCACTTTTCCTTTTGCTCTTTTCTTTGCTTCTTACAGATTCCCTGCTTGCACAGCTCGTATCATGGCGGGATCTGATTGAAAGTGACCTGCCGGAACCAACTGTAAGGATACACTATGGAGAAGACTCCCTGCAATTTGGTGAGTTATGGCTTCCAAAAGGGCCTGAAACTCACACTACGATTATCCTGATACACGGGGGTTGCTGGCTGAGCATGTACCCCGGCGTTGAGTTAATGCATCTAATGGCAAATGAACTGAGCAAGCATGGTTTTGCTGTCTGGAATTTAGAATATCGCAGAATCGGCCATGAAGGCGGTGGTTATCCCGGAACATTTCTCGACATTGCCAGAGGCGCTGATATTTTACCGACACTTGCCGTTGAGTACGGCCTCAATCTTGATCGTGTCATTTCCGCTGGCCACTCCGCTGGCGGACACCTGGCTACCTGGCTCGGTGCACGTAAAAATATTCCCACAGACAGTGCCCTGTACACGCCGAACCCGCTGGATGTTCATAAAATTATTTCCTTAGCAGGAATCAATGATTTGGTGAGATATGATTCCTATGGAGCCTCCACGTGTGGACGGGATACAGTAAAGAAACTGGTTGACAATGAACACCGCGGCGAAACTGCATTCCGGGATACCTCTCCGGCTGAACTACTCCCTCTGGGGGTACCGTTTGTGGAAATCAGCGCAGCCTTTGACACGCCTGTACCCCCATTTTTTGGGTATCATTTTGTTCATGCTGCAAAACAAAGTGGCGATATGGCAACTTTGATTTTACAAACAGATGCGGGCCATTTTGAAATGATCGCACCCTGGAGCAACGAATGGAAACAGGTATTGGAAATCTTTCAGTCCTTCTGACAGCATTAAAAGATGATGTTTTCAATGTGGATATTCATAACTTTGTAAATTGAACTATTTATAAAAAGCTTACCCGACTAATTTTCCGTCTGATTTAATGTTGGTGTTCAATTCAAAATTGAAAAAAATGCATCGGTATCAGCAATGTTCGTATACTTTTTTAAATGAAAGTCCGGATATTTCATTACTATTACACCTCTTTAATGTTAAAACTAAATCAAGAATCATTTTATCCTGATGAGAATATCTATTTTCCTATTTACAGTTATTTTATTCATGAGTTGTTCTACAGAGGAGCATATGCAAGAATTCGATCTTCAGGGGCATCGTGGCGCAAGGGGCTTGCTGCCCGAAAATACGATACCCGGTTTTTTGATTGCTATTGATCATGGTGTGAATACCATTGAATTCGACCTCGTTGTAACCAAAGACCGGCAGCTTCTCGTCTCACATGAACCGTGGTTTCATCATCACATCAGTACAAAACCGGATGGCACACCGGTTACACCCGAAGAACAAATGGAATTCAACATCTTTGAGATGACTTATGAAGAGACCCGCCAGTTTGATGTAGGAAAACGGGGGCACGTAAATTTCCCGGAACAACAGCCCATGGAAGTTACAAAGCCTCTCATGCGGGATGCAATCAGGGCAATTGAGGTTTATGTTGAACAGCAGGGATTGGCACCGGTGTTTTATAACATAGAGACTAAAAGCAATCCGGATTTATACGGAATCATGTATCCTTATCCCGAGGAATATGCACAGTTGTTATATGATGAACTCATTTTCCTAAACCAGGAATTTGACCTCCTCGACCGAATCATCATACAATCATTTGATCCCGCCACACTGATTCAATTACGCGGGCTCAATGACCGGATTGCACAGGCAATTCTTGTCTCGGGTGACGATTCCATTCAGAAATTAATCGATGCGCTGGGTTACACGCCGGAAATATGGAGTCCGAATTACAGATACGTAACCCGGGAAATTGTTACTGAAGCCCATACTAGAGGAATGAAAGTGATACCTTGGACAGTCAACAATATAGCAGAGATGCGCCTCTTGCTCGAAATGAATGTGGACGGCATCATAACCGATTACCCGGACAGTGCAGCAGTATTGCGTTAATTTTCACCGCTAAAAATTTATTTATCCTGAATCGTAAAGATCAACTAATTCAACAATTGCAGCTGCAGCCACACCCCGAGGGAGGCTATTTTTCAGAATCTTATAGAAGTACAACAACCCTACGCAGTGGTGATAAGTTATTCCCGGATGGGCGGTGTTATAGCACCGCAATCTATTACCTTTTAGGCAGCGGTGATATCTCCCGTTTTCACCGCATCAGATCAGATGAAGTATGGCACCACTATGAAGGCTCACCCATCACCATTCATATGATTCACGATGACGGGTTTTATGAAGCACAATATCTTGGAAAAGATCTCATAAAATCACAGAAACCTCAGCTTGTGGTTCATGCCGGAATCTGGTTTGGCGCAACTGTGGATGAACCTGACAGTTTTGCCCTTTGTGGATGTACCGTTTCACCGGGATTTGATTTCGCAGATTTTGAAATGGCCGATCGTAACAAAATGCTTCATGCGTTTCCGGAACATGAATCGATCATCCAGCAGTTACTGCCCGGTAGATTGAAGAAAAAGATCTTTGTAAACTGAGTCAAATGCTCCATTGTGAGGGATTGTTACGCAAAACATGCATCCCGTACCCCTCAACACTTCCATAACCGCCAGTTGCTGTCGGTCTGCCCCCCATTAGTTATCCTGCCTTTAAACCCAACACCTGTCCCTTGAAGCTATATCGAAATGTGGGAGTTTTAAACTAATTAGACCTTATTTTTTTGCCGATACAAATCAACCTGAACTTAAAAAATATAACCTGCACCAAAATAAATCCTGAAGCTTTCATCCGAAATACCAATATCTCCGCGGACAAAAAAATCAGGACTGATGATTGATATCACACCACCAACCCCAAAGCTGTGTTTCCAGTTGTCAAACAGGCGGTTATCATCAAACTCGGAGAAAACCCGCCCGGAATCCCAGAAAATCTGGGCACCAAGCCGTAACCGGTCATCTAAAAGAGTAAAAAGCCAGCTCCTTAATTCGAGCATATTTAAAACAGAACTGTCTCCTCTGAACCGGTTCAAATGGTAGCCTCTCAGCCCTTTTTCGTTTCCAATAATAGATTGAGCCCAAAATGGTGCATCACCAAAAATATGCTCTGCTTTAAAGTAATGGGCTAAAGTTATTCGGGGTATAATTGGAATAAAATGACGAAGTTCGCCGCTTAAACCTGCAAAAGTATAATCACTTCCCACAATCGGAGTACTCACATTGAAATCAGCCTGATAACGGATTCCTCTAACAGGAGAAAACTCACTGTTTCGGTTATCGGCCACAACTCCCATTTCCAGTCTATTTACCCATTTCTTGTCTGTTCCAAAGGGAGTTTCCTGAGAAAAAAGAGTGGGTTCATCAAGAGGTTTGCTGTTAACATACCAAAGGGTACCACCTCCAATCAGGTCGATAATGCCCTTTTGGCCGAACGCCCCAATCGTGTATCTTCCCTGGAACTGTAAATAAATCTCCCTGTTTTCGTAAAAATAAAATTCGTTATCGAATAACTCACTTCCAAACCCGGTATTATTCCCTATTCCAAAGTACCTTGCCTGCCGTTCCCTCCTCCCGATAAAATCAATTTTGCTCCGAATGGATGTCCCGAATGTACGTACTCTCTCATATTCCATCTGTGAGTTGATGGTGCCTTTGGTCGAAATGGTAAAATCAGCTTTGGTATTACTTAAAAAAGGTAAAACATGAACACCATAATTAATCCTCTGTACAAACCCTCCCCCCAAAAAACCCTGGTCTGAGGTATAAGCGGCAAGGGGAAAAACCGAGTAATAACTGCCCACCCTTGAGTCTGTAGGTTCAGGCCGGCCATTACCGGTTTCAGAGGGGATAACCTGTGAAGATGATACAGCCGGAATAAGGACTAGCATAAAGACAGTCAACAACCTCATTCAGAGCATGCCCTCCTTCTCCAGTATTTCAATGGTTGCCACTGCATGGCGAAAATGGGGAATTACGATGCTTCCCCCTACAATCAGTGCCACATTGAGCGCATCCACAATTTCTTCTTTCGAAGAGCCGGTTTTGGCACATTGCTCCAGATGATAATCGATACAGTCATTGCATCTGAGTACTGCGGAAGCCACCAGCCCTAAAAGTTCTTTTGTTTTTGATGGAAGAGCTCCGTCTTTATATGTATTTGCATCCATGTTGAAAAAACGCTTAATTCCAAGATGATCAAGACCCATCACCTTTTTATTCATCATTTCGCGATTTTTTCTAAATTCCTGGAGGCTGCTTGTATTTATAGACATATTCCGCTTTATTTACACAAAACTTTAATTCATTGCACAAGGCTAAGGTAAGCATTTCAATAATTGTTTCGCAGGGGCAGATCATATAAACACAAACTCGCAGCGATGGGCGATAGTATGGCCCAAGGATTTAAAAATGGGGGGATCTACAGAACCGACCTCAGCTTCCCTGCGCTTATAGCCCGTTCTATGGGAATAATTCCCGGATTTCAAATACCATCTTTTTCAGCTCAGGCCGGAATTCCGATCAATATTGAGATACTGGTGAGATCACTGGCTGAAAAATATGGCAATGAACTTTCTTTAGGTAATTCCGTTTCTGCGGCAAGGGAACTTTACCGTACTCTCCGCCGAATTAAATCGTACTGGGAAGGTCACTTAAAATCCTTAAAGATTGAACAGCATACCCCTTTTCACAACCAGGCAGTGTGGGGACTCTCAATCAGCGATACCATGCTGATGACTGAAAAATATTGCCGTGAGCACATTTTAAATTACAAACCAAAATATTCGGTATTCAATGTGTTACCGGATAATGCTATGTATACCACTGCAAGGCTTGTCCTCAATCCAGCTTTCAATCCGTTAATGGAAAACAACTCTATGACAGATAATATCAGGCTGTTAAGTGATGACGGTGGCATTGAAAACCTGATAGTGTGTATCGGGCACAACAATATTGTTGGTGCAGTAACAAGGCTGGCTATCATCATGTCGGAAGAGAGTGATGTAAACACAATCTACGAAAATAGAAAATGCACAGTATTTCGTCCCGATCACTTTAAAAGGGAACTGGAGGCACTTTATGTGTGCATTTCAAAAATGAATACCAAACATGTGTATGTACCTACAATCCCCTATGTAACCATTCCACCTGCCATTAGGGGTATTCATGCCGACAAAACAAGAAAAGGGCCTGGTTACTTTGACTATTATACCCGCTTCTGGATTTGGGATGAAGATTTTGACCCGGAAAAACATCCCCATCTAACCAAAGACCAGGCCATCTTTCTGGACCAGGTGGTAGACCGCTATAATGAAATCATTCGCAGTCTGGCCTATAAATTTGATTTCTGTGTGGTACCCGTCCACAAATACGTAGCTGCAGCAGCGAGAAGAAGATTGGGAAATATTGAATTACAGCCCTACCCTCCTGCTTTTTTGGATGCGCTCAAAAAGAATCCTAAAACAGGCTATATGATAAATGACCAGGGTTTGCCGAAAATATCTACCGATTATCTCCGGCTCGATAATGAAACGGGACTCATCGATCGGGGGGGTATATTTAGTCTCGACGGTTTGCATCCCAGTACGATTGGATACGGGCTAATCGCTAATATGTATCAAAATAGTATGGTAAAGCGGGGGGTAAAATTTGACAAGCCATTCGACTGGGATTATGTTATTGAGAATGACACGCTGGTTACAGATCCTCCTCCACTTTTGCACAATTTACGGTTACTGCTTCGTTTTTTGGCCATGGGCCGGCAGGAACGCCTCACTTTTCTGGGGAAAAATGTTCTTGAGCTTTTACTTGAATCTTTTTCCCCGCGCCCAAATATTTAATTCTTGACGTACCTTCAACTATTTGGGTATTATATATCAGATTTTGAAAATATTCTCTCCGCCAGAATAAAACCATTTTTAATACAATCTGGAACTGAAATCCCATCACGAAAATTACCGGCCAGAAACAAACCGGGATGCCTTGCTTCAATGTTACGGATCGTATCGAGAATGTCATCATAACCCACATGATACGCGGGTATGGATTTGGGCCAATAGACATGATCTGTAAATACAGGATCACCGGTAATCCCGACAAGTTCTGCTAACTCAGCAAGCACCACATCCCGTATATCCTCACTGCTTTGGTGTGCAATCTCCGGTTGCCTGCCACCGCCGATGAACACGGTAAGCAGGTGATGCCCGGCTGGTGCCCTTCCCGGAAACAGAGTCGAAGAAAAAAGGGCGCCCAAAATCTGCCGTTCTTCAGCTTCGGGCACCAAAAAGCCGAACCCATCCAGCGGGTGCATAACCTGCTCCTTCATAAAACCAAGGTGCATAACAGATAAAGGGGGGAACTGCACACCCCTCAATTTGTTAAATTCATGATCGGTGACCGGAAACAATCCATGGTTCATCAAATACAGAGGTGAATTAATCACAACCGCGGAAAATGGGCCGAATGTATTTTTTTTAGATGCAAGAAACCATTCATTATTTTCCCTGGTGACCTTGACAATTTCCGTGTTATAATGAACTTTTTGTAACCGGGATGCAATTTTCTCAGGAAGCTGTTGCAGGCCATTTTCAAATGAAATCAACTCACGGGAAATGCGTCCCTCTTTTTTACGCCTTTTTGCTCCCATAACACTACCGATTATGAGAGAACCATATTCATTTTCAAGGCGATGCATTGCAGGAAAAGCATGCCTTAAAGATAAATCTTCAGGATTATTGGCAAAAATTCCTGCCACAAATGGATTGATGGCGTAATCGAGCATTTCCTTTCCAAGCCTTCTTTCCACAAACTCAGCCACCGTCTGATCCGGATTTTGGCTTCTTCTGATAAAGGGCTCTTTCATAACCCTTAATTTGCCTTTCCAGGTGAACAACTCGGTACCAATTGCCGCACTTATCGAAGTTGGGAGTGGCTGCAACACACCCTCTCTAACAATATATCTTTTAGATGCACCAGGATTCGCTGTTTGCTTATTTACGTGTAAACCAAGTTCGAGAAAGAATTCAGAAAGCACCTTGTCTTTTAGAAGAATTGTATTAGGGCCATATTCTGTAAGCCAGCCATCCTGATTTACCGTTTTGATAGACCCCCCTGGTTCACCTTTCTTCTCAAATAGTGTACAGGTTACACCTTTTTTTTGAAGAGCGTGTGCTACGGTTAAACCCGTAATTCCTGCCCCTATAACCGCTATTTTTTTATTCTGCAACATTTTCCTGTAAAGTCTGCCGGTAATTCCATAAAGATTTTATTTAGAATTAGTCTAAATAAAATTTGAATCCTTTTTTCTGGCTTTGTAAATTAGATTTAATCTAAATAGATGACTAACTCCTAATTTCTAAAGATATCATGAATCTCTCCTTCAGCAAAACATACTTATGTGTTTTTGTAATTCTTTTATTCTCCACCAGCGCATTATATGCCCTGCAAGCAGAAGAAGCAAAGGGCGATACAACGGATGTTGCAAACAAAATACTCCTCGATCGAATTATGGTAGTAGGCGCCCCCGTATGGGTAACACAAATCCCCGGTGCAGCCAGTTACATTAGCTCCGACCAACTTCAAAAACAGGGATATACAGATATTAATCGCGTACTGCGCAGCGTAAGCGGGGTCAACTTGCAGGAAGAAGATGGTTTTGGCCTGAGACCGAATATCGGACTTAGAGGAGCAGGTGTTGAACGCAGCACAAAAATAAACCTTATGGAAGACGGTATCCTTGCCGCACCGGCACCCTATTCCGCACCTGCTGCATACTATTTTCCAAATATTGCCAGAATGAGTTCAGTAGAAGTGAGAAAGGGATCTTCACAAATTAAATATGGCCCCAATACCACCGGGGGTGCTATCAATCTTATTTCCACACCAATTCCTGCAGAATTATCAGCCCGTGTCGAATTGAGTGCCGGTGAAAGAAACGCCAACAAATTCTATGCTAATTTTGGAAATACTCATAAAAATTTTGGCTATCTAATTGAAGGCCTTCATCTTGGCAATGACGGTTTTAAACAGCTTGATAACGGTGGCGACACTGGTTTTTCCATAAGGGATATTCAGGCAAAATTCATGCTGCGAACCAATACCGATGCCAGTGTATATCAGAGGGTTGATTTCAAATTTGGCTACAATGACCAGGTATCAAACGAAACATACGTGGGGTTAACCCGTGAGGATTTTAAACAAACCCCCTACCGAAGGTATGCCGGAACGCAGGCTGACAAAATTAATACAGAACACACTCAATTTATGGCCCGCCATTTTGCTCTTTTCTCTGATAACCTTGACCTTACTACTACATTTTACCGAAATGATTTTTCCCGCAACTGGTACAAACTTCAAACGGTAAATGGCAGTGCTTTGACAGGTGTTTTTATCAATCCATCCCTTAATGCAGAGGCACTGGCAATTTTAAGGGGTGCAGACAGCGAGGAGAATGCGCTCAGGTTACGTGCAAATGATCGTACATATTACACGCAGGGTATTGAATCGATTCTTGGAGTAAACTTCCTCACCGGTAATCTGGCTAACCAGGTTGAATTGGGAATACGCCTGCACCAAGACCAGGAAGATCGTTTTCAGTTCGAAGATGGTTACCGTATGCAAAATGGTAACATGATCCTTACAAATCCCGGAACACCAGGAACCCAGGCTAACAGAATTGGTGAGGCTACCGCACTCTCCGTATACCTCCAAAATAAATTCAGATCTGAAAACTGGACCTTTACACCCGGCATCCGTTTTGAAAATATCTGGTTTACTGACAGAAATTTTGGCAGCCAGGATCTTGCAAGAACCGGGATAAACCAGGTTTCCAATGAATATACAATTACTGAGTTTATGCCCGGTTTTGGGTTAACTTACCAGCTCACAGACAGTTTCACACTTATCAGTGGTATCCATCGCGGTTTCTCACCACCAAGCCCCGGTTCTTCAAGTGATACAAGATCTGAACATAGTGTGAATTATGAACTGGGTTTCAGGAATGCAAACCATCTCATACAAATAGAACTGATCGGCTTTTTCAACAATTACAGCAACCTGCTCGGATCCGATCTGGCTGCCGGAGGAGGTGGAGGCACAACCGCCCAGTTTAATGCCGGAAAAGTTCACGTATCAGGAATCGAGCTAACCGTTAATGCAGATATCTCCGAAATCGCAGAACTTTCCAGAATAAGCATCCCATTTTCAATGAATTATACATTCACAAATGCAGTTTTCCAGACCGATTTTCAGAGCAGTTTTGGACCCTGGGGCACTGTATCGAAAGGTGATGAAATTCCATTTATCCCTCGCCACCAGCTTAATGCCGCTATTGGTTTTGGCTTAGGTGATTTCTCTGCATACTTCAATTCCGTCTTCTCTCCGGTCATGAGAACAATTGCAGGCAGTGGGAAAGCTGATCCAACCTTCAGCACAGACAAATATTTCCTGCTTGATGTAAGTGCTGATTACACTGTTACTTCCTACCTGAATGTTTTCGTAAATATCAGGAATATTCTCGATCACTCATATATTGTATCCGACCGCCCCGCAGGTGTGCGGCCGGGATTACCGCGAACATTGATGGGTGGCCTCCGGTTTACCATTTAAATCAATGTCTTACAAAAAGCCACATGTATGTAAGAAATGAATTTGGCTATTTTAATTAATTCTGCCATCTGCTTGTTTAGTTAGTTCTACAGCGCTCCAGCTTTTCACTTTTCACTTTTCACTTTTCACTCTTACCCCAAATAAATATGTGCTATAAATGTTCCTCCAATCTGATCACTCCAAAGAACTGATTTTACATTTATGGCACGAAGTGGTTACCTTCATTGCCTAATGATATTTTGAGTTATGAATATTTCTGTACTTGGATGCGGATGGCTTGGTTTTCCTCTCGCACAACGCCTCGTAAAAAATAATTTTTCCGTAAAAGGGTCTACCACATCGGAAAAAAAAATGCTGTTGCTGCACCAGAACGGTATAAAACCCTTCCTAATTCAGCTTCCCGGTTCTTTTGATAATCCAGCCATAAGACCCTTTTTCGATACTGATATCCTTTTCTTAAATATACCGCCCGGTCGCAGCAATAAAGAAAAGCTGAACGAATACCCGGCCATTGTAAAGAAAGTTATTGGGGAATGCCTGAAAAATGAGAACTGTTGGACCATTTTTGCAAGTTCCACATCGGTTTATAGTGATACCGGTGGTATTACATTCGAAGATGATGCACAAAAGGGCAATGCATGCCGTCCATCCGGAGAAGTCATCCTTGAAACAGAAGAAACTATCAAGCAATCCGGACTTGATTACACCATTTTACGATTCGGCGGCCTTTATGGCTATGGAAGACATCCTATTCATTACCTGAGTGGCAAAAAAAACCTGCCCGATCCGTTAAAGCCTGTCAATCTCATTCATCAGACAGATTGTTTAAATATCGTTATGGAGATTATCCTTCAGAAAAAAAGAAATGAAATTTATAATGTGGTTTCCGACGGACACCCGCCCCGAAATACTTTTTATCAATCAGCAGCAGCATATTTCGACCTGCCTGAACCGGAATTCCTTGAAAACGGAAATAAAGACTACAGAATCGTCTGCAATAAAAAATTAAAGGAAGATCTCCTCTACACCTTTTCATACCCAAACCCAATGGATTTCACACCATAGCACTCCTACTTCCAAAACAAAAGTGGGATCGATAAATAAATCGATAATCTCAGAACCGTGATCGAACATCGTATACACTCTCCCAGAAATACGTTGCGTAATCTTGCCATCACGTTCGGGTGGGTCAACCCACATTCGTAATTTTTCATTTAAGTAGTTACCAAACCGAAACATAAAAACAACATTCCGGGATCAATTTCATTCACGAAATTTCCACAACATATATATCGTCGGCAATGGCAAAACCAATGGTTACAATTTGTTCCTCCACTTTAACTTTAACAGGCCCATTGAAAGGCTCTCTCGATATCACCTCAACTTTGACTCCCGGAATCAATCCCTGCTTTTCCAGGTATCTGAGCAGTTCCGGATTTTGATTTTTCACTCTTTTAATAATCTGTGGAACACCTTCTTCCATCCTTGACAGTTTTTTTGACCGGATAGCCGGCATTTTGCCATCTTTAGTCGGGATAGGATCACCATGGGGATCAACTTCGGGGTGATTGAGCATCTCAGCAATCTTGTCTTCGAATTGCTCGGAAATGTGATGCTCAAGCTTTTCTGCTTCCTCGTGTACTTCATCCCATGAATATCCGAGCATCTCTTTAAGATACAATTCCAAAAGCCGATGATGACGGATCATCTCCAGTGCAATTTTTTTTCCGGACTCCGTTAAACTGGTACCGTAATATGACTCATAATTTACAAGCCCCATTTCCGAAAGTCGCTTAAGCATATTTGTTACCGATGCATTGGCAACTGCCATTTTTTTGGCCAGCTGGGAAGTGGAAACTCCTCTGTTATCCTCCTTATCAGATTGCAGTTTATATATGGCTTTTAGGTAGTCTTCAACAGACTGGCTATGCGACATGTATTTTTTATGAATGATTATTAACGTTCAGGTTCAAACAGTTTAAAGGAGCATGCTTTTGTTAACGCTGCTGCATATATTCCTCGAAAGTACGGTACATAAAAGCATCACTGCCAACAAAATTAAGTAGGCTCGAAAACATTCCCTCCTCTATGTAACCGGGCTGTACGCCAAGTATTTCCCCGTTCTGGTTCAAAAAATAGGTTGTCGGGACATTACGGTTTTCCAGAGCCCTGGCAAATTCGGATTCGGTCATTTCCGTACCCATAAAATTGACTGTATTATCCGATTCCACGTTGATTTTCACCCATAAAAAATGTTCTGAAATAGCCTCAAGTACATCCTGATCGGTATAAACATCAGAATGCATCCTCTGGCAATACGGGCACCAGGCGGCGTAAACATCGATCAGAATCTTTTTATTCTGTTCAGGTGCCAATCGCAAAGCCTGTTCCAAAGATACAGGTTCAACGGTATTCGTTTGCCCATACAAACCCGAAGCCGGGATAATAAAAATGAGCGTAATGATGAGAGCGGTTAAAAGAATTTTTTTCATAGACTAAAAATAACGATCTCGGATGAAAATATTATCTCTTTTTTATGACGATCATTGTCAGGTCATCATGCTGCAGGCCTTGTTTACTGAACTTTGCCAAATCGGTTTCAAGCTTTTTCACAATTTCACTCGACGGCAAATCGTGGTATTTTATGATAAGCTCACGAAGCCTTTGATCACCATACACTTTGTTCGTTTTGCTGATGGATTCCACCACCCCATCTGTGAAAAATATCAGCATATCGTCTTTGTTGAATTGCACACGCTGCTCTCCGATATGCTTTTTAAATAATTCTTCATCTGCCATCCCGATCGCAAGTCCCTCAGGTTTGAACTCATGTAGTTTTTTGGTTTTACTTTCATAATAGAGTAACGGATTATGCCCGGCTCTTGAAAAGAGAAACGTATTGTTTGATACATTCACAACACCGAATATCAGTGAAATAAACGTGCCCTTGTTGGCATTTTTTCTAAAAATTTTATTCGTTTTTGTTAGCACATCAATGGTAGAGGTGTAGTCATTGCAGAGAGAGTGAAGCACTCCCTTTATGAAGGTCATATAAAAAGCTGCCTGTATCCCTTTACCACTTACATCTCCGATTATTACCGCAAGACGGCCATCCCGCAGGGTGATCAGGTCATAATAATCGCCTCCGGTTTCATAAGCGGGCTTACAAATGGCTGCAATGTCAAGCCCTTGTATATCAGGAGTTCTCACCGGCAAAAACGATTCCTGCACCTTCCGGGCTATTTGCAGTTCCTGTTTCATCCTGTCTTCCTGTGCCAGTTCAAGCACATACTCAGGAACAAAATCGGGCAGTTCCCTGATCTTTTTTCCCCGGTAAATATTATAACCACCAGTAATGTAACCAGTTAGTATGAGCCCCATAAATATATAAAAGGTAAGGGCATCGGGTGATGCTTCCACAAGCCATCCCGGTGCAGTATTCACTGTGGTGACAAAAATAATGATTGCAATAAGAGTAGTAAGAAAATCTTCCCTATAATAAATCCAGCCAAAAGCAAGGCCTACAGAAGATGCGGTAAGCAATTCCGCATTAAAATTGCCCACTTCAAAAGGAAACGGATACATGAGTCCGAATAAGATTGCGGGAGTGACAACCAGAACAAACGGATTTTTTGTAGAAGCCCGCACCTGACCTGTCAAAATGAGAAAGAATAACTGTACAAGAAGAAGATATAGGGCAATATTACCAAACAACTCAGCAATAAATGGCAAATATGTTCTATTGGCCTGGAATACATTAGCGTCGAGACTTACATAGCTGCCCGGTAGCGCAAAAAGAGTAATGATCCAAATTATGACAATAATAAACCCGTAAGAAATTCCCCGTACAAAATTTAGCCCTATTGGTATATTGAAAAACTGGCCAACCCTCAGCAGGTCAACAGTCCTGATTTTCTCTTCCCAGTGCTGTCGGGTAACGGAATCGGATATAGCTGTTACTGCAAAAAATCCAACAGATACAATCCCGGCTAAAAATCCGATGCTAATTAACAGTGAAAGAATAAACAAAAAGTTAAAACTGCCAAATCCGTTAAAGTGATTATACGTTTGACCAAGAATAACAAGAAAAGGAACGAGTAAACCTGCCAGCACAGCTACAAGGGTTGCCGCTTTGATATCAATCAGCCGCATTCTGAATCGGACAAAAAGTAAAACGATAATCCATAAAACAGCGAATAAAATGATCACTCCCCTTATATTCGATTTTATCTGAGAAAAACCGACCCCTGCTATCTGATTATTCGGGAAAGTATAGTCCAGTTTTAGCAATGTTCCGGTTGGCAAAACCACTACAGAAACTTCTGTCACCTGCGTGGAAAAATCTCCCCTGTGCTCAAAAACAGTCCTTGCTGCCTCTCCTGTTTCCAGTGGATATATGTCCGTTGATTTTAACTGAAAGTGATGGGCTGGCCAGCCGGATTGTTCCAGGTGGTATAATGCCATTCGGCCGGCAGCATCCCTTCCCAGGTATTGTATACGGCGCTGGGCAAATGCCGTACTGTCGGCTACCGGATCACTGACCCCCGGAAACTGAAATGCAAGCAGATTATGCGCTTCCGAATCGTCCGGGTCAATATAGTGGAAAAAATCGATCTGGTAGGCGCGTGCCAGCGCGTCCGCATTCAGCCTCCTGACCGGCAAAATATTTTGACTATTCTGAAGTGCGATAAACTTTCCATCTTCAGAGAGCCGGATCTGAATGATGTTGCCGGGAAGTTCAAAAAAACCACTAGCAGATTCCTCTCTGGCTTGTTCTACACGGAACCTGTTCTCCCAATAAAAGACTGGATATAAAGCCCGGTGCAACTGGATTCCGTAAAAATCAGGGAAAGACTCGTCTTTTTGCAGTGAATCCAGCAGCGTGCTGTTAGCCCTGAATGTTGTAACTGGCCCTTCAGAAATAGGATAACCCAACTCTGCGGCAATTTGAGAAGCAGTCTGAACAGATGTAGCATTCCCATAGCTGTGGTCAGCGAAAGATAGCGGATGAAATCCGGAATAGAGCCAGAAAAACATCAGTAAAGAAACGGCTCCCGCTATCAGGATAACCAGATCTTGTTTTGCCGTATCGCTACCAGGAATCAAAAGACTGGACTTTTTCGGTTAAAGATTCATAACATGTACAGAATTCTTAAGTTACAGCGAAAAAGAGAAAAAAATGTTTCATTTTATTAATTTTCAGTCATCTTTTCACAAAATATGTGCCTGATTGTATTTGCAGTTAACGTTCTTCCCGGTTATCCATTCCTTCTTGCAGGAAATCGCGACGAGTTTTACCGCCGCCCGACGAAACCAGTACACAGGTGGGATACCGATCCTGTTATCATTGCAGGAAAAGATCTTAAAGCCGGCGGCACCTGGATGGGAATATCAGAGTCGGGCCGCTTTGCGGCTCTGACCAATTACCGTGCCATGAACGAGATTAAAGAAAATGCGCCGAGCAGGGGCGATATTGTGAAGAATTTTCTGTTGTCTGAAGACCCAATTCATACCTATCTTAAAAGATTAGTTGATGATGCAGGCAAATACAATGGCTTCAACCTGTTAGCCGGAGATTTTTCTGAATTATATTATCTGAACGGCTTAAAGGAATCTGTCCAAAATCTGAAACCTGGATTCTACTCCATCAGCAACGCGTTCCTGAATACACCGTGGCCAAAAACAGAGAAAGCCCTTCACCGGTTCCGGTCCATTTGTGAAGGTAAAGAGGTTAACGAAGAGGCTATTTTTGAACTGCTCCTCGACCGCGAGCAATTCCCGATCGAACAACTTCCAAAAACCGGACTGACGAAAGAGATGGAGAAAGCCGTTTCACCCATTTTTATACAGACAGAGAATTACGGCACCCGCTGTTCCACGATTGTAAGTATGGACAGCCATTCGAAAGTCTCCCTGGTTGAACGGACCTACACCCCCGGCACCACGGAGATAAAAAAAGAAGCGAGGTTTACCATCTGATCAACCATAAATATGGTATTTCTATAGTTCCTAAAACCTGGCTCTGAGTCGAATTAGTTTAAGATGCATGGCCCAGTGCAGCCTCGAATAGAAATTCCATGTTTCACTAGCCACGATTCCCCACACCTCAACCCCGCTCAACATCAAACCTACCTACGAGGCAGTACCAAAATCTATCCCGAATACCATGTTTGTTACCAAGGTGTCCCATACAGTCGCTTTTAGTGAATCGCTGGCACTGGAAAAACTTTTCACTTTTCATCCCGAGGGGGCGGGACTGTCGCATTCGCTCCAGCTTTTCACTTTTCCCTCCCCATCACGCTAAGCTTCAGCCTGGCCCCCTTCATCCGCATCCTTCCGCCCAAAGTAAAATATACCCGTAAACATCCATATCAGCATCACAATTAGTGAAAAAAACAGGATACTAACAGCACCGAACTGGTAGATAAGCGGAATACTCAATACGGTCATTAAACCACCGCCAACAAAAGGTTCAAACATCAGCTGTTTATATCCGAACGCCTCGAGTGATTTGGTTTTGCCTTCACTGTCGGCTATTCTTATCAGCATCAAACCGGCAGCTGTCATGCCCATAGACTGGCCAAAATCACCGATACCCCGTTCAAACCAGTTTTTGGGTATCATTCTTGGGGCAAGAATTATAAAAGCGAAAACATTCCATAAAATACCAGTAACTGCCAGCAGTATAAATACCCAAATATTCTCTCCAATTACCTGAAGCGAAAGACTGGCAATTGCAGCAACGATCAGAAGATCGAGGGCCAGCCCCTGTATGCGTTTGATCATTTTGCGGTCAACCAATCCGAAACGGTCGTACCGCTCCAGAAATAACTGAAGAATTACACCACCCAGCATGGCTAAAGGGAACAGCGGCAGGTAACCCACAATTACAACTTCACCGGCTGCACCCCATGTTGAATTTTCCAGAATCAACAGGAGTTCCAGGATGCCCCGGCCAATGAGAACTGCAACTGCAAGCATGCCAAAATGCAGCGCAAGAGGTTCAATGGACTGTGAGCTAGTGGTCATCAACCCACCATCCTCCCGCTCCTCTTCTTCGATTACACCTCTAAGCTGGTTTTCATCAAACTCACCAGGATCCTCAATATAATTTGCCTTGTCTCGACGAGCCGCCCAGTTAATCAGAATAACACCCAGTATTACGCCGCTAACAACACCAACAGTGGCCAAACCGAGTGCAAGATCGAGGCCTTCCGCAAAACCGACCTCCTCAAAAGTAGCGGCAAGGCCCGAACTGGTACCGTGCCCACCTTCAAAAGCAATTTCGATCAGCGCACCGGCCATTGGATTTGCACCAAAAAAAGGTGATAAAATCAGTACACCAAGTGTCAATCCTAAGACATATTGACCCCAGGCAACAGTCTGACCAAATGATACCTGTGGCCCGGCTATCATCCAGATGTCTTTCACACCGGGAATTTCCTTTCCAAGAAAGAGAGCAGCAAATATCACACTGATCAGCAACCCCGGAAGAATCCGGAATACCCCGACAATCTCTTCATTCAAAAGACCATACTCAAAATTCGGGAGCCATTCCACAAGTCCGGCGAAGAGTCCCAAAACTTCAGGCCCCACTATTAGCAAAATAAATCCCGCGATGACCGAGCTGGGTAGGAAAAACTTCAAAAAAACAGTAAAATGAATGCGTACCAATTTACCGGCAATAAGAGAGACCCCCAGTATGAGTATACTCAGCCCTACGATTTCTGGACTCATATCTGAACTATTTTTTTAAGTTTCCGGGATTAACAGCCAGATAGTAACATATCGCTCCTGTTTCACACTTTCAATAAATAACCGGCACTCGCTAATTGGCACTCGAAAAACTTTTCACTTTTCACTTTTCACTTTTGCCTCACTCACCCCCCTGCCACCTCAACACCGGATACCCGGTTGTGGTTCTCCACACGTTTTGCCAGTCAAATTCCGGCATGTTGGCTTGTGCGCCTGGGCCGCTCATCTGCTGCGTAGTGAGGCCGGTAGCGCCTTCGGGGTCTCCGGCGCCCACACCTTTAGCCTGACCGCTAGCTTCAGCGTCCCAGTAGGAGGAGTTTATGGAGCCTTCATTTTTTCCGATAATGCCACCCATTTCAGCATCCTCATCCTCTTCGTAACTGGATACACGACCAGCAGTATATGAGTTATTGATAACCCCATTCTCCTTGTTTAATCCGACTAAACCTCCCGCAGTGTTTGATTCTTCATAACGAGTAACATAACCTAGCGAAAACGAATCAATTATTTGACCGTCATTGCGACCAACAAGCCCGCCTGATTCTGCAAAGCCTGCGCTTGAATTGCCAGTAGCATAAGAGGCTTGTATCAGCCCGGTATTGACAGCGGCTAAACCGCCGTTCGTTGACGCGGAACCTACATTGCCTTTTGCATACGAGTTGATAATTTTCCCGCCTAAATTATTCCCCACCAATCCACCTGCCATGCCCAGTGAACTGGCAAACCCGGTGGCATGGGAGTTTTCAATGAGGCCGGAATTGTATCCTGCCAAACCGCCGCTTAAACTATTTCCTGTAACACTCTTTGTGGCAAACGAATTGAGAATCTCTCCGCCATTATAGCCTACAAGCCCACCGATATTGTGTCTTCGCGATCCAATTGATAAAAAAGATTTGCAGTTGTGTATCACTCCGCCGTCATTAAACCCAACCAGGGTGCCTCCGGGTCTGAAATTTTCTGAATCTATATCAATGGCAAACGGGTCAGGAGGTGGCAGGTGATCTATGTTTGAAAACATCATTCCCATCTCTTCAGCTTGTTCAAGATGTGTGCTTGCCAGAGTTACATTCCGGATTTCAGCATCCTTAATATAACCAAACAGCCCCATGAATTTTTCGAACTGGTTATAGGCAAGATCGATGATTTGATAACCATTGCCATCATAGGAACCAGTAAATGGATCCTCGCGGGTTCCTATAGGGATAAATCCGCCAAAATCACCAATATCTTCAGATGGGGATGCATCAATATCATTGACCTGGATATAATGTTTATCGAGGTAGTTTTTATCTCTCATCGCCATAAGGTCATCAAAGTTGGAAACGGTGTATGGATTACCCGGGCTTCCGTCGCCCGATGCAAACGGGGCAATACCAAAAATCGCCGTGACCTTCCGGTTTCCAAAAAAGGCAATGGTAACAGGGTTCTCGTCACCAATGATGTCACCCTCCCAGCCCACAAAAAGGAAGCCATCTGCCGGAACAGCCATAATTTCAAGCCGGGTTCCCTGGTCATAGGAACCGGAGGATGGCGTAACCGTCCCTCCTTCGGCAGGTTTTGAACTTGTGGTTAACCTGAAATCGCCGGAGCTGTCTGTTGAGCAGCCAAATATCAAAGCTACACTCAACATCAGCGGAATGAAGTAGAAAATTATAAATTTTTGTGACCTGATCATGGCTCTGTTGTTTGGACTGCTGACCGGCTTTCATTGGAATTAATCCAATCCGAAGCCAGGTTCTTCAACAGCTATTTACCTACAATATAACCTTCAAGTATGTAATCTATGCGTTTCGCTCTTCTGTAGTAAGTGGTTTCAAGAGTAATTCGCCCTCTGTCCAATTTTCCTGTCCCTGAATAATGGCCGCCGGGCTCAACTATGTTAATTTCGAGTGTTCCATTTTTGTATTTCGCCATACTGCACGTCGGATTATACCTGGGATAGCAAATGTAAAGATTTTCTCCATTTACCCCTTCTAACCCAATAACCTGCACCGTGTCTTTCCTGTGAATATTCCGGGGGACCCGTATCTCAAAATGAAATTCGATATTCGTGGTATCCCTTGACCGGATACCGCAATCCTGCGGCCAGCAAAGCTGCATATCGATTTGTTGTCCGCTTACAAGGTATGTTCCCTCTAATAAATAATCGTTCAGGTCGGTGGAAACTTCCGAACATCCTGTATTTCCTGTTGCGATAATAATTGCCAGGCTGGTATACAGCAGATTGCAGAAAGTTGATTTATTACTGATTTTGGTTTGAATCATGATGCAACTTATCATGTTGTTTTTAAAATATAAAAATGTGTAAATCTCATTGAAAATTTTTACCGCAGCCTTCTCTGACTGAAAACCGGCTTCACTATTTTTTTTCGAGTCCCACATAATGACCCTTTAGTTCATATTCAACATGTATGTTACGCCTGAAATATCTGGTTTGCAGTGTGATCCGGCCATTTTCAAGCGTACCCGTTCCCATGTAGTGACCTCCGGGAGTGAGATTATCAAATTCAAGCTCTTTTCCGGACAGCTTTGCATAATTACAGACAACCGGATAAGTATAGTGACACAAACTCAGCTCGCTTCCATTCAGTCCTTCAAGCCCATATACCCTGATTGTATCCTGCTTCCCCTTTTCCTTCCGGATTTCAATTGTTAATTCTATCCAGGTTGTGTCAGATGAGATTAACCCGCCCTGTGGCCAAAGCAATCTTTTGTCGATCTGATATCCGCTGACCTTAAAAAAACCTTCGTCAAATTTAGTGTTCAAACCGGTGGGCAAATCGGAGCAGCCTGACCACAGAACTGCACAAAAAGTTAAAGCCAGAATGGCTATTTGATGAAATGTTGTCTTTTTCATGGAATCGGGATGTCTAATTATCATCCGGAATCAGGCAAAACCGTATTATTGATTTTCTCTTCATTGAATGAGGTTCATATCCTTCAAAATCCGGATACATTCATGAACCACCTGTAACTCAAGATAAGAAAAGAAAAAAAACGATGTGCAAACGTTCTATTGAAAACCTGCCCCGTGTATCGTACGTAAATACGATTTGTTGAACTGTTGAGTGCTCACTACGTTCGCGTTGAATTGTTAAATTTTGGCTAAGTCCGGTCACTCAATACAGTTCAACAAGTGTCAGCTTACGCCATCTAATCAATCCCCCTTTACGTTCCTCTGCGGCCTTTGCGGTTACAAAACTTCCGGTTATAATGCCCTGAGGCGCTGCCGGGCCTGGCGCGATGCATCGGGTACGGCCCTCTGTGCGGCGGCAATCGTATAATACTTTTTCGCTTCATCCTGAAGCCGGAGCTGCTCTGAAGCCCTGCCCGCAAAAAATGCAGCGAGTGTGTGGGTATCCCGTTCTCTCGAATTAACAAGATCGCTTCCGAGAGCCACTGATCTCGAAAAAGATTCCAGTGAAGCCGGCAACATCCCTGAATAATATTGTGCCCTGCCGTACCAATACCAGATTTCTGCCTCCATCACTTTGTTTTCAGGAAGATTATTTTCATGCCAGTGCTGCATGGTTTCATCAAAAAACTGCATCATTTCCCTATATTCAGATAACTGTGCCAGAGTCCTTAAATAAAGGCGCCGGTAATATGGATTGTCCGGAAAGCGGTCTGTGAGGCCTTTATACAAAATCTTTGCTTTTTCATATTCTCCTTCATAATTCAGATAAATGGTACCCAGAAAATAGGCGGCTTCTTGCCGGGCAAATACAGCTTTTTGGGAGGCTTCTGTGAGGGTGTCGATACCTCCACGTCTGTCGCCATCGGGCAGAAACCAGGACACGGCACGCACCACGGGATAGTTTTCCGGAATATAAGCAGAATAGTAAAGCTTCATCCCTTCGGCAAACAGGTTATCAGGCAGATCGGGTGCTACTTCAAGCAGGCGCATATGCGCCTGGTAACCCGCCCGGCCTACCTGCAGGCTCCTCACCCATTCTTCCCGGTTTGAATGCAGCCTGGCGATATAACTGGTGGAAACTGCTTTAATAATCAACGCATCCTTATGATCCGGCTCCCGCCTCAAAAGCCGGGACGCTTCAAAATCGGCTTCCATCATTTTTTCGATAAACTTCCTGTCAAGCGAAGTATCAGCGAGATCGTCAAGAACATCCCACCAAAGCTCCATTCCTTCCCAAAGAAGCCAAATCGGGTGTTCAGGGTAACTCTCCTTCCACGGGTTCATAAGGTACCATGCACCGTCATAATTACGGTTGTAAAGGGAGTCGATGGCCAAACGCGCATCAATCTCGAACATTCTGTCGTCAATCAGAACTTTGGTCTGAGCCTGCAGAGATACCGTTTGCAATGTGATTAGAAATGGCAGAAACAGAAACACTAACCTGGAAATAAATCTCCGGTTTAATGACAATTTGTAATAATTACGGCTCATGGCGTTTATCTGAGATGATCTAAAAACCAACCCTCCGTCAGATCTATCACTTCAGAAAATTCGGTTGGGAAGTCTGTTTCTTCAAACGGATGAGAAACCCCGAAGGTATGTCCCGTATTATCGATAATCCTTAAATCTTTTTCGTCAGACGGTGAGCTGCGATATAATATTTCGGTATCGGTGCAGGGAACCGATTCATCATCCTTACCTGCTATAAACATCGAAGGGATATAAAGTTCCCTCACACGGTTCAGAGCAATCAGTTTTTCTGCATTTTCCAAAGCGTCATCATATCCCAATCGATCGAGTGGCAGTATCTGTCCTGTTCTGCTGTTTTTGATATCGGTATATCCTTTTTTCAACCAGTCGTTAACCATTTCGCTGCTCCACCGTTTATTGTAATCGGCTACCGCAGCCCATGTTACCAGACACTGGATTTCAGCATATTCGGCAGCGGCGGTAACCGCAGTATGACCTCCCCTCGAATGTCCGAATAACCCGATACGGTCGGTATCCAAAACAACTTTCTCACTCTTTATTTCTTTCGATTTAATAGCCGTAATCACAGATCCCACATCACGGAGGTCCTGGCTTAGTGTCTGCCTTCTAAAAAGTTCCGGCTCATCAAATTCCAGCATACTTTTGCCTACTCCATTCAGAGAGAGGTTAAAGGCGATCACTGCAAATCCGGCACGTGCAAGTTCTTCGTAAACATCTGGAAATGCACCCCAATCTTTAAACCCCTTAAAACCGTGCACAAACAGGATTACGGGCAAAACAGTGCCGATACTTGTTACAGGCGTTAGTAAATCGTAATATATAGGGAGTTTTTCGGTTGATAAAATATGCCCTTTTTGCTTTGAAATACTGCTAAAACTCATGTTTCCTCTTTGTTAAAGTCTAAAGTATCCAGTTTAACAAGTTTGCGAAGATCGTTGATTTCTTTTTGCTTCAGATAACGCCATCGGCCAACGCGCAGATCTTTATCAGTCAGGCCGGCATATTGCACCCGCTTCAGCTTCATCACTTCAGCGCCAAAGTGCGATGCCATTCTTCTAATAAGATGGTTCCTGCCTTCAAATACAGAAATAGTGACCGAGTTGGGGTCATCGGCCATACGTTTTACCTGCACCGCTTTTACCGGACCATCCTCTAGCACAATACCTTTGTGGTATTGTTCAATTTCCTGGTCTGATAATGGTGGGTTTGTAGTAACTTCGTACGTTTTTTTCACCTTGTAGCTGGGATGCATCAGTCTGTGCGCAAGGTCACCGTCATTGGTAAGTACAATAATGCCCATGGTGTTGCGGTCGAGTCTGCCGACCGGATAAACACGATGGCCGGTAGCATCTGCTACCACATCGAGTACGGTATTGCGGTCTTTTTCATCACTGGTGGTGCTGATTGTATCGCGGCCTTTATTGAGTAAAATATAGACAAACGGTTCAAGTGAAATTCGCTGTTTACCTACCTCCACGCGATCGGTTGCTTTAACCTTTTTACCGAGTTCATTGACAACATTGCCATTCACGCGCACTTCACCGGCAGTGATGTACTCGTCTGCTTCGCGGCGTGAACAAAACCCAGAGTGGGATATGTATTTATTCAGGCGTATCTCATCTCGCAGGTAATCTTTTTGGTCTACACGGCCTGGTTTAGACGGCGACTGATCAGATCGGTTTTTCTGTGTTTTGTCCGGTCGATTTTTCTGCCCTCTTTGTTCCGAACGTGACTTCCATTCCCCTTTTTTTACCCCCGGCTTCAGACTTTCTTTTTCGGATTTTGACTTAAATCCTCCTTTCCCAGATCGTGACTTAAAACTTCCTTTCTCAGGCCGGGAATCATAACCATCTTTATCAGTCCGCGGCTCAAAGCTTCCTTTTTCAGCCCATGACTTAAAACTTCCTTTTTCAGATCGCAGCTTAAAACCTCCTTTCTTAGGCCGGGTCTCATTGCCATCTCTTTCGGTCCGCGGCTTAAAGTCTCCCTTTTCAGACCGTGACTTAAAGCCTCCTCTGTCAGACCGTGGCTCATTGCCATCTCTTTCAGTCCGCGGCTTAAAGCCTCCCTTGTCAGACTGTGACTTAAAGCCTCCTTTCTCAGATCGTGGCTTATAACTTCCTTTCTCAGGCCGGGTTTCATTGCCATCTCTTTCAGTCCGCGGCTTAAAGCCTCCCTTGTCAGACTGTGACTTAAAGCCTCCTTTCTC
>SKKO01000116.1 GCA_007123715.1 Balneolaceae bacterium
GGTGGAAGAAAAACATATCCTCTTCATTTCCGGAGCACCTTCTCATGGATTTGGCAATCACGAACATCTTGGAGGCAATACACTTTTAGCTGCGACCATTGAAGAAGCCCTGGAAGGTGTTCGTACCACTGTAATAAAAGGCTGGCCCGATGATTTATCTCTATTTGATGATGTGCATTCCGTGGTTATTTATGCAAATGGCGGCGGCGGCCACCTTATACTTGATCACATTGATGACTTCCGTGCAGTGATGGATCGGGGAGTTGGTTTTGTTACTCTACATTATGCAGTAGAAGTACCATCAGGTAAGCCTGGCGATGCTTTTCTTGAGTGGCAGGGCGGCTATTTTGAGACTCACTGGTCGGTAAATCCTTTCTGGACAGCTAACCTGAATCAATTTCCCGGGCATCCGATCCTGAACGGAGTTGAACCGTTTTCCATCCGGGATGAGTGGTATTATCACATGAGATTTCAGTCCGGGATGTCGGGTGTAACACCGATTTTATCAGACCTGCCGCCTGCCGAATCATTAAGCCGCGATGACGGCCCTCACTCCAATAATCCGCATGTAAGAAATGCTGTACTCGAAAACAGCGAAACCCAGCATGTAGCCTGGACTTATGAAAGGCCAAATGGCGGGCGATCTTTCGGATTCACCGGAGGCCATTATCACTGGAACTGGGGACATGACCAGTTTCGAAGGGTGGTGGCAAATGCCATTGTATGGACCGCCGGAATAGATATTCCGGAAAACGGATTGCAATTTTCACCCATTGATGCACTCGAACTGGCCGAAATGACCGACGATCCGATTCCGCCACAATGGGACCCGCAGCCAATTCAGGATATGCTTGATGAAGCAAATAAAAGGACTAACTGATTATAATCGAAAAAAAATTACCCATGTATTCTCATAAAAAAAATACAAAAAATACAATACTTACCCGTCGCCAAATGATTAAAGGCAGTGCGGCTATTTCTGCAGCGATGGTAGCCGGTGCAGCAATCCCCGGAAAACTGTTAGCCTCAAAAAATAAATCCCTGAGTAAAGCTGTAAAGAATGGCCGTATCAAACAGGTGCTGGTTTCATGGACTTACATGTATTTTGGAGAAAACTGGACACTTGATCAGCTTTGTCAGGCTGCCGTAGATCTGGGTGTGGAAGGAATCGAACTTGTTGGCCCCGATGAATGGCCAACCATGAAAAGATACGGCCTTGTTTGCGGAATGAGCACAAACGGAATGCCGGATCCACCCTACGAAAAAGGCCTCAATAACCCGCTTTACAGTGGCGAAGTGATTGAACGAACCAAAAAACGGATTGAAGAATGTGCTGAAGCCGGCGTTAAAAATGTGATTACATTCACCGGTTTTGAACACCGCGATCTGAATAACCCCGCATTTGGTATGATTCCACCGGACGAAGGTGCCGATAATACGGTAAAAGGATTGAAAGAATTGGCCTTGCACGCTGAAAAACACAACGTTACTGTGTGTCTTGAACACCTAAATTCCCGTTTTGAAAATGATGATTTCCGTGGACACCCCGGTTACCAGGGTGATGATATTGACTACTGTGCAGATCTGATAAGGAGGGTGGGTTCTTCCCATGTGAAGCTTCTGTTTGATATTTATCATGTTCAAATTATGAATGGAGATATTATCGCGCGAATCAGGGAATACGGAACCGATCTGATTGGCCATATCCACACTGCCGGTGTTCCGGGCCGTGTGGAACTTGATCACAAACAGGAATTATTTTACCCGCCGATCATGGAAGCCCTGCTCGAAATCGGTTATGAAGGTTACGTAGGCCAGGAATTTATCCCCACAAGAGACCCGATGGAGGGCCTCAGGGAAGCTGTAGCTCTTTGTGACGTATAGTGAAAGAACCCGCATTTATCATCGATAATACAATGGATAGTGCGGGAATTCTCCCTGTTTTTTTTAGCTGAGAAGAGTCGAACATTCAATAAATAATTTTACAGATTCATGGTGAAGAGACAAATGAGCAATTTACTTTTTGTTTTGTTTCTCTTGCTGTCAGCATGCAACGGCAGTACGCAATCAAATGATCACAAAAATGGAGATCAGCCGAACACTGTAACACTAAAGATTGACAGGCAAATAACCCATCAAACAATAGATGGATTTGGTTTATTTGGAGCACGCAGTGTTTGGTGGGATGGAAACAGAGACCATCTTTTTAGTGAAGAATGGGCCAGGATGATAATCGAAGATCTTGGGATTACCATCTGGAGAAATGAATATTACCCGGCTGCAACCTCCAACTCACCTCAGGATGCAGACTGGGAAAAGCAGCGCCCGGTTGTTGAAGGTTTAGCCAGGGCAGCGGAAAATGCCGGTGTTGACCTCAGGATGATTTTTTCGGTGTGGTCGCCACCTGAACAGTTGAAAATCGCTGTTAGTGAAGAAGGGAACCATCTTCCTGGTTCCGGAGGTAAAGATCGTTTTATTGAAGTGCCGCATCCGGGAGGCACCAAATGGGGTGGCACGCTAAACCCGGAGAAGTACCAGGATTTTGGCAACTGGCTGGCTGATGGAATCGAACATTATGAAGAACTTGGGATTGAACTCTATGCCATCAGCCCGCAAAATGAGCCGCTCTTTGAACAGTTTTATAACTCCTCTTATTACCGGGTTGACTGGTACGCTGAAATGCTGGAACATGCAATGCCTGTGGTAAGGCAAAGGTATCCGGATATTAAAGTTTTCGGCTCCGAAAACATGCTTGGAATGGAAGGCGGGGCAGACCGCCAATGGTTTTATCACACCGAATTGATGCGTCATCAGGAAGCCCTGCATCAGCTCGATATCTGGGCGGTTCACGGCTATGTGGATGGGGTAAACCCAACCGAATCTTCTACTGCCGCCCAAAACTGGCGCAATCATTACAGGGAGTTTTCAGAAACGACCGGAAAACCCATCTGGATGACGGAAACTTCCGGCTACCACGATCACTGGCTTACGCAGGGAGGGCAGGCCGGCGCACTCGATCTTGGATTGGCAATTCACTCGGCATTACATCATGGCAATGTTTCGGCCTGGGTATGGTGGCAGGGAAGCGATGCGGGCACCATCAGCGAATTTAACCTGATGCAAACGGAAACCAACCCGAGTAAAAGGTATTATGTATCCAAACAGTTCTACCGGTATATCCGTCCGGGTGCAGAAAGAGCAGATGTGGAATACAATGAAAACGAGGGTGTTTTTGCTACTGCGTTTGTTCACACGGAAATGGATACGTTTACAATTGTTGCTATCAATACCCGTAACGAACCCGTACTTCTGAAACTTGAAGGAGAAAATTTGCCGGGTAGTTATCAAAAAATTGTTACGTCAGCTACCCTGAATGCGGCCGCAGAGGGGATCGTTGAATCAAGAAATATTCAACTCCCGGCTCAAAGTATTGTGACTCTTGTAAACGGGAATGTGTTTGAATAA
>SKKO01000304.1 GCA_007123715.1 Balneolaceae bacterium
ATCTATTGTTTTGGAATAAATCCGGCAACAAAAGTATTCAAAAGAAGATATCCATGCTCATTAATGCCATCGAAAATGACCCTTATAAAGGTATTGGAAAACCTGAACAATTAATGTACAACCTCTCCGGATTGTGGTCACGCAGGATAAATCAGGAACACCGAATTGTTTATGATGTAATTGAAGATAAAAAAAGGGTAGTAATTCTTTCACTTAAAGGGCATTATTAAGTTTCGATTTGGTGTCCGAGATTATTTAAAAAAGCTCCACAATACATGGTATGTTTATTCGATGACATGCAACCGTTCACCTGTTATACAGGGAGATCCCTCCATTACGCTTCGCTCCAGTCGGGATGACAGGTGGTGTTTTATTTAGCAACGGGCATAACGATCTTTCACTGTAAATAGGTTTACCTTGCCCGTTTATTTTTTTCCGGAGTGTCGGGACTGTCGCTATCGCTCAAGCTTTTGCCTTTTCACTTTTCACTTTTGTCTCACTCACCCCCCTGCCAGCGAAGCACCGGGTAGCCGTCCGTTGTTCTCCAGACGGTTTGCCAGTCAAACTCCGGCATATTGGTTTCGGCGGCGGGGCCGGTCATCTGCCCGGTGGTGAGGCCTGTGGCGCCTTCGGGGTTGCCTTCACCCACACTCTGACTTTGACCGGTGGTCTCGATATCCCAGTAAGAGGCAGTGATTGTACCCTGGTTGTCGATGGAAAATCCGGCAACATCATCAATATCATCCGGTACTGTGATCTCACCTGACATATACGACGTCGAAATCATTCCATTGTGCTTATTTTCATGAACAAAACCAGAAACAACAAACGGATCGAGATCTTGTACCGGTATTGCATCGATCATAATCTGAGAATATGAATCGGTGATCTCTCCATTGTTGATGTGAACAAAACCAGCCACCTCTCCCGACCCTGCCAACTCACCGATTGTATAAGATGCGTAAATCCTGCCACCCTCATTTCTTCCAACAAAGCCCGCTGCAACGAGGTTGCCTGCAATGCTTCCCTGTGCAACTGAATGGCTAATTTCTCCACCATAATTTAAAGAAACCAGCCCTGTGCCAGAATCAAGGCCTGAAACTATTCCTGAAAACGATGAGTGGGTAATTTTGCCTGTATTTACTGATGCCAGGCCATTTGCCCCGCCTCCGCTTATATAACCTTCAAAATGGGAGTTCTCAATCAAGCCGGTATTTATACCGGCCATCCCGCCTGCGCCACTACTAATAGCTACTCTTACATGGCCTACAAAACGACAATTAATGATAGTTCCTCCATCGTTAAACCCTGCCAAACCACCAATCCCGCGCGCAGAGGATAGATCAAGATATTGAGGCGGAAGCGGTTCTCCATGAAAACCATCCACAACTTTTGCATACTGCTGATTCACACGTTCTTTTAGTCTCTCCAGTTGCTCACTATTATCAATGGTAATATTTTCCAGGCGGGCATTTTGAATCATGCCAAAAATCCCGGTATGCTGGTCACTGGAACGCTGGATATGAAGGTGCAAATCCCGGATCAAAAACCCGTTTCCATTATAGGAGCCGGTAAAGGGGGTTTCCCGGTCACCGATATGTTTGAAACCCGATCCGTGTTGAAACTCCGCCGATGGCGAGGCGTCGATGTCGCTTACCTGGATAAAATGTTTATCGAGGTATTTCGGGTCATCAATCGCCTGGAGCTGCCCGATGGTAGAAACCCGGTAGGGATTTCCCGCGCTCCCATCACCCTCGGTGAAGGCCGGAGGCGGAATGATACTGAACACAGCCGTGGCCCGCCGGTTTCCGTAAAAAGCAATGGTTACCGGGTTCTCGTCCCCGATGACATCACCCTCCCACCTTTCAAAAAAGAACCCCTCCGCCGGCACGGCAATGATTTCCACCCTGGTTCCCTGTTCGTAGGTGCCGGAGGATGGCGTTACAGTGCCCCCCTCCTGGGGTATTACACTGGTGGTTAACCTGTAATCGCCGGAACTGTCTGTTGAGCAGCCTGCCAAAAAAAATGCGGTGCCGATGAACAAGCCGGGGATGAAAGTTCTGACAAAGATGGATGGATTCATGGCTTTGACCTGTCTGAAATGAATGAAAAGATTGAAGTTGTTATCTAACTATTGAAAAACTTGATTTATTACTAAAAATATATAGTGAATCATAATACTTTTATTAACATGTACTTATTTTTATTAACTATTTAGATATTTCACCACGTGTTCCAAATCCACGGTCCTAACTCAGAATCAGTATCTGCACTTTTTACTCTCGATTCATGTCTGATAGAATCCCGTTTTATTCCACAATACCCGTCTTCTCCTGGGTTTGGCGCCCATGCCCAATTGTTTGATCCAATCCCACAGCCTGTTCCACAGAGGCAATCTGGCTTCCGTCGCAGGAAAGCAGAAACAGTGACGCCGCCAATGATGAAAAAACTATGATGATGTTTTTAAAACTTTTTATGTTGTTCATTAAACCCTCCTAATGGCATGTACCGGTTTGTTCAGATGCCTGATTGCCAAACCATCCCCGATGTAACGTCTCTTCAAAATCCCCCTGAATGGATACATGCAGGATTGCACTGGTCAATACTCTTTGATAGTAAATTAGATATTCTTATCTATATTAGAAATACGTAACAAAAAATTATTATAAATCCTCTCTCCATCCACTAATAAACATGGTATGTTTATTCGATGACATACAACAGTTCACCTGTTATACAGGGAGATCCCACCATTACGCTTCGCTCCAGTCGGGATGACAGGTGGTGTTTTATTTAGCAACGGGCATAACGATCTTTCACTGTAAATAGGTTTACCTTGCCCGGTTATTTTTTTCCGGAGTGTCGGGACTGTCGCTATCGCTCAAGCTTTTGCCTTTTCACTTTTCACTTTTGTCTCACTCATCCTCCTGCCAACGAAGCATCGGGTGGCCCAAGGTGGTTTTTCAAACTACTTTCAGATAAATTAACATTTGGAATATGCTATATCAATTACGTTTTCTTACACCGGAAATATCGTATTCAATAGTAATGTTGCCATTTTGAAACTTGGAATTCAATTGCATGACTGTTTGGTTTATTATCGTTATGGTACCAGACCCTTTGTAACTTCGCCCATTTTGTACTATGTCAAACTCCAATTTTGTGTTATTCAATGTTGCATAGACCGGGCAATGTTCCGGCTTTATACAGTTGCTGAATACTTTTTCATCGAAATTACCAGTATCTGCTCCTTCAAGCCCATAAAAACGAACTTTATCCTGATTATTCTCAATTAATTTTACCTTTATCACAAGACTGATATTGGTTTGTGTTGTTTCGGTTTTTTCATTTTCTGATGCAATACCATCGGTATAAGTATCTACTGTCCTCAGGCCAGTCATAATATAGATTCCGGAAATTTCATCACCGGGGTCGGAATCTGAAGAAGTGGGCGTGCATG
>SKKO01000114.1 GCA_007123715.1 Balneolaceae bacterium
AGATCAGTTTAAGGATAAGCAGCTCATACTCAGCGGATCTTCTGCTTTTGAGCTCAACTGCAGCATACAGGAAGCTTTAACGGGCAGGAAATGGAGTTTTAATTTATTTCCCGTTAGCTGGAAGGAGTGGCAAGACCATGTGGGGTATTTAAAAGCAGAGCAAGATTTGGAAAACCGCCTGATCTACGGTTTTTATCCGGACGTGCTAAACCATTCTTTCCGACAGGGTAAAATTTTAGATGAATTAGTTGAAAGTTATCTGTATAAAGATATTTTGAACTATGCAGGCATCAGAAAACCGGATCTGATTCAAAAGCTGGTACAGGCCATTTCGTATCAGATCGGCCAGGAAGTTGTTTATAGGGAAGTCGGTGATTTGGTTGGGCTGGATCCCAAAACCGTGTCACATTACATCGATATTTTAGAACAGGCATTTGTGGTTTTCAGGCTGCCGGCTTTCAGTAAAAATTTGCGTAACGAAATAAAGAAGAATCAGAAAATATATTTCTACGACAATGGTGTAAGAAATGCGGTTATCCGTGACTATAAACCTTTCGTAAATCGTACGGATAATGGGGCTTTATGGGAAAACTTTTTGATCAGTGAACGTTTCAAACAGCTGCGATATGCCAGAAGGAATACGAGGATGTTTTTTTGGAGAACCAAACAGCAGCAGGAAGTGGATTATGTGGAGGTATCAGGCAAAGAAATCTCCGGTTATGAGTTTAAATGGAATTCGAAAAAGGATATCAGGTTTCCAAAGACCTTTACAAAAAACTATTCTCAAAACGTTTACGGAATTCACAGGGATAACTTCAGGGATTTTGTGCTGCCTGAACATCATTCTTAACCCATATTGTGACAATCTGCATAAATAGCAGGTTTTTCCTTTCCATACGTTTTTCAGAGGCTCACCTGAATGTTTAAAATTGCAAAGGAAAAATTCCATGACAGGTACGACTTTGGTTTGGTTACATATGGCGTACCTGTCATGAATGTTATCTCTTTGGAAGATCCAGGGCAGGATTTCTGTTGAAGAAATCAAAAGGCCTCAGCTCAAACGAGTGCCACAGCACCGGCATCACCGGCCAGTCTTCTGCCCGTACCATGTGGTGCATCGCCATGGTGTACCAGATAACGATGTCGGTATTTTCGATGGAGCGGTTGGCAGCGGTCCACTTTGGCAATCCTTCACCCGGGAGGCTTAATGTGGGGAATTCACCGGCTGCAAAGCGTTCATCTGCGCGATAGGGCGTTACCCAAAGATGATGATCAATATAACCGGCTCTTCTTCTCGGATAATCATCCGAACTTAGCCTGGTCAGTGCCGTCATACCGGGCATAAGCTGGTAACTGGCTGGATAGCCAACGTGATTTGTACGGGAGTTGCTGATCACTCTCCATAACGCCGGCATATTCATCATCATTTTCAATTTGCCTTCTGATTCGGTTTTAGCAATCATTGGATCGTTAACCCATACACTTCTTCTCGGATGATCATCAGGCAGCACTTGAGTGGTCAGCCGGTCGATTTGCAGGCTGTTGTTTGTGCCGTCTATATCCATGTCAAGCCGGTAGCTAAAATAATGATCGTGATTTACCGCTACGATATGAGGATCTACAAACCGCCCGTAGGCATCATCCGGAAATTGGGAACTGCCTGCTTCAACCGCATCTTTCTGAAGGGTTGGTTTTGCTTCAGCAATTCCTGTGGCTCCGGCGCGTACCACAATAGAGCCGTCTTGCTGAAATACCCAGTCGAGGATGTAATCATAATTTCCGACCACTGCTGCAGCCCGCACAACCAGATCCCGTTTTACACGGCTCTCCGGCCCCATCTCAGTGCTGTTATGGCGCCAGGAGGGATCACCCGATTCTTTTTCAAAGATAGCGATCAGATTCGGGACGTGTTTTGGCCTGCCATTATCATGCATAAAAAGGCCATCTATATAATGCGCATAATCCGGTGCATCGAGCCCGCGTAAAAGCGGGTTTGTGAATCCGCCGGCTGTATATTCACCCAAGTCAATGAAGTTGCGCGGATACCATCCGAAAGCGGGATCCATGTAAGGAACGAAGATCTCGGATAAAAAACCCTCATACATGATCTTTCGCTCTTCGTCATTCTCATTATAGGATAAGGTTGAAATGACCATTCCCACTCGATGGTCGGGGCGAACATGAAATTTCCATTTTTGCCACTCTACCACGTGTCCATCAATTTTAAAACCTGCACCGTCTGGCTGGTGTACAATCATTCGTCCCGGCACCTCTCTTACACTTGGAATTGAGCCTGCATCAAAATCTGTATTTGTTTCCGAAACGGGTACAACTCCTTCGTCAACCACTCGAAGTACCTCCATCGAATGCATATCAGCGACAATCGTCAAACCCTCAATGCCTCTGCCCCAGCTATTCCGAAACCCGGCGGGATCACTTGCGTGTCCGTGGGCAATGCGCCTGTCAATTTGCTCGGCCGTGGCAAAATAACCGGGCGGGCCAAAAAAGAAATCAATCAATGTAAGATCTTCATACCCTCGTTTTTTCATGGCTTCAATAACCTCCGGATGCTCTTTGGCTATGTCAGACATCTTCCCAAACTCTTCACCCAGCCAGGTCGGCTGAATTCCCTCAAGCTTTACCCATGATTCCAGGGTACGCTTATTTAAATCCACGATCGCTTCGTATGTATCAGCCCCCTGGTGAACGGTTGCATAGGCCAGTCTCGGAACGGACCCGGTTCCTTTCCAATTCCAGACTGATTCTTTATCCGGAGGTAGCAGGTTGATATGTGAAAAACGGGTTTTCCCATCCAGATTGCCGGCTTCCTGAAGGGTTTCCAGAACCGTCCAGTACTCCTGCCAGGCGAGGGGATCAAGAGGATGAGAATGGTTTTGTGCAGACAATGGTGCTGATGCGATGAGCAACAGAGACAAAATAAGTATTAAAAAAGGCAGAAATGATTTCATAAGGGTATCGTGCTTGAAGTTTATTCACTTAGAATTGATAGAACATACACTTCAGTCAAATGGAAATATTGTACTTTTAGCGCAAATGTTAGGACTATCGGCGCATTTGGTGGGTTAATAGTGGAAAAGAAGGGCAAACTTATGCTTATTCATCTTCATGAACCTTCGTGCCCACGCCCTGCGGGGGTGGCTATTTCCCGGGGCGGGAAAGATCAAGTTTCGTTTTTTACCACACTCTAAGGGATCCGCCGGCCGAATGAAAGTCACCAAGGCCCGAAGCTGCACGAATGCAAAATTTTCCACTGGCTAAAATATTTGGACTATTTGCGTTGGTGGTGCTTTACAGGTGAAGTAAGGTGTGAACCAGCTCTCTATTACCAGGCCGGTCCGATTTTCCGGAGCAGTTTGATGAATGATGCGCAGATAGTCCAAACATTTGCGTGGATTGTCCTAACCAGCTATTCGTTTATGTGA
>SKKO01000044.1 GCA_007123715.1 Balneolaceae bacterium
CAGCCTTATACGGCCCTTCTTTTGGAACACCGATGTATTCAGCTTGCTCATCTGTGAGTTCCTCAAGCTCCACGCCAATCTTCTTAAGATGCAGGCGGGCTACTTTTTCATCCAGGTGTTTTGGCAGAACATGCACACCAACTTCAAATTCTTCATTCCAAAGTGCAATTTGTGCGAGTGTCTGGTTGGTAAAACTGTTGCTCATCACAAAACTCGGATGTCCTGTAGCATTTCCTAGGTTCATCAGCCTGCCTTGGGAAAGTAATAAAATTTCTTTTCCGTCATCAAATCTGAAAAGATCAACCTGCGGTTTAATGTTTTCTTCTTCTGCATGCTGCTTCAGCCATTTCACATCAATTTCGTTATCAAAATGGCCGATGTTTCCTACAATGGCTTTATCCTTCATCAGCCTAAAGTGCTCTCCGGTCAAAATATCCTTGTTGCCTGTTGCCGTGATGATAATATCAGCCTCTTTGGCCGCGTCTATCATCCTCTTCACTTCGTAGCCGTCCATAGCGGCCTGAAGTGCGCAGATCGGATCAATTTCAGTAACGATTACGCGTGCACCGGCACCCCGCAGTGATGCGGCAGAACCTTTACCGACATCACCGTAACCGGCAACAACGGCAACTTTACCTGCCATCATGATATCTGTGGCACGACGGATAGCATCCACACAGGATTCTTTGCACCCATATTTGTTATCAAATTTTGACTTGGTAACTGAATCGTTTACGTTTATGGCAGGAATGGCAAGGCTTCCTTTTTTCATACGCTCATACAGGCGAAGAACACCGGTTGTGGTCTCTTCTGAAATACCACGGATATTCTGAACAAGTTCAGGATACTGATCCAGAACAATATTGGTAAGGTCTCCGCCGTCATCCAGAATCATGTTTAACGGCTGCCCGTCGGGGAAAATAAGTGTCTGTTCAATACACCAGTCATATTCTTCTTCTGTCATTCCTTTCCACGCGTACACAGGAATACCTGCCTCGGCAATTGCAGCTGCAGCATGGTCTTGCGTGGAGTAAATGTTACAGGATGACCATTGCACCTCTGCACCCAGTTCAATGAGCGTTTCAATGAGTACGGCTGTCTGTATAGTCATATGCAAACAGCCTGCTATCCTCGCGCCTTTCAGCGGTTTTGATTTTCCAAACTCTTCACGGGTAGCCATCAGGCCTGGCATTTCTGCTTCGGCAAGTGAAATTTCCTGGCGGCCAAATCGTGCTAACTCTATGTCTTTTACTTTGTAAGGCAACTTTTCTACTTGTTGTTCCATTTTTTCTATAATTAATGATTCCCCCTTGTAACAACGGTTTAAAATGCAGGGTTCACAAATTTTTGAAGATTTTGTTAAAGTTCGAAGTAATCTCTGATGAGTTCCATGGCGCGATTATAATCACCTTCGCGCCCGTAAGATCCCATCTCTATTTTTATAAAATTCCCTTCAGGATCTACATAAGCCTTAAATGGAATCCCCTGGCCTCCCAGACGGTTAAAAACTTCATTTTCATCGTACAGCCAGTTAAAATCGTAGTCATGCCTTTCAGCAAATCTTCGCGCATCATCCGGCCCTTCGTTCAGCCCTACTGTAACGGCAAAAACCTCAAATTTATCCGGATGCTCTTCCCTGATTTGCTGCATAGACGGGAATACCTGAAGGCAGGGTCCGCACCATGATTCCCAGAAATCAATTAAAATGACTCTCCCTTTAAAATCCTTGATACTCACCTCATTGCCATCCAGGTCTGTGAACATGGCATTTTCTACAATATATTCGGGTGTGTTCATAGCTGCTTGCCTTTCCGAATCATTGCTGCAGGCTGAGAGCACCTGCATTACGATCAATACACTAAAAAAGAGAGATATAAATGTCTTTGTTTTCATAACTTCAGATAAATAAGATTTTCAGGATCGAAAAATAAGAGATATTCGATAAAAATGTCTAACGAATATCTAACAGTGATCAACATATAATATTTGCAGATGGTTTACGATTTTACGGTTGCCGGAGCGGGAATTGTCGGTTTGTCTACAGCATATAAGCTGAGTAACGCATTTCATGGCTCATCTATTCTTGTACTCGAAAAAGAAAACAGGGTGGCAGTCCACCAAACCGGGCACAATTCGGGTGTGATACATTCCGGTATTTATTATCAGCCGGGGAGTTACAAAGCACGCAATTGCGTGGAAGGAAGGCATCAAATCGTACAATTTTGCAGGGATAACGGCATTCAGCATGAAATCTGCGGGAAAGTCATTGTTGCAACAACTGAGGAAGAAATTCCAAGGCTGCTATCCATTTACAAAAGAGGGCTGGAAAATAATATCGAGGGCATCCGGCTTATCGATGGCAAAGAGTTGAGAGAAATTGAGCCCTTTTCAAGCGGAGTTCGCGCCATACATGTGCCCTGTGCCGGCATCATTGATTTCACTGCTGTTTGTGAGAAATTATCGGAAAAACTTACGCTTGCCGGCCATACTGTCTCATTTAACAGCCCAGTTGAAAGCGTACACCAAACCAACGGCACACTGGCTATTAACACCAAAACCGATACCTTCAAAACCCGGCATTTCATCAATTGCACCGGTTTACACAGTGATCGGGTTGCCCGCTCAGCCGGTGTAAAACCAAATATTAAAATCGTGCCTTTTCGTGGTGAATATTACGAGCTCACAAAAGAAGCCGAACATAAGGTAAACGGACTTATTTATCCCCTTCCCAATCCTGAATTTCCGTTTTTAGGGGTTCACTTCACAAAAATGGTGAGAGGAGGAGTGGAATGCGGGCCGAATGCTGTTTTTGCATTTAAAAGGGAAGGATATAATAAAACATCTTTCGATTTTACCGACACAATTGATTCAGCTGATTATCCGGGTTTTTGGAAAATGGCTGGTAAGCACTGGAAAATGGGGCTCGATGAAATGTACCGTTCCCTTTCAAAAGCCGGCTTTCTGAAAAACCTCCAAAAATTGATTCCATCTATTGAAATTAACGATTTAACCGGATCGCCATCCGGTGTACGTGCGATGGCACTTCTGCCAAACGGAGAAATATTGGATGATTTTTATTTCGAAACAACCGAGAGGGAAATTCATGTACTCAATGCCCCGAGTCCTGCCGCCACCGCCGGGCTCGCCATCGGCGATGAAATCGTGAAAAAAGCAAAAAATTCATTCGCTCTTTAGCATAAATCTCTGGTTTGGTTACAAAAAAGTTCAATTCGCCTCAGCAGTTTTCAAATAATCTTAATTCAGACGCGCCTTTACATTGATCAAAACCGATATTCTGACCCGCCGTTTATACGCTACGGATGCATCCATCTATGAAGAGATGCCAAAAGGGGTCGCATTTCCCCAAAACCTGAGCGATATCCGTCAACTGGTTTACAGGTCTAAAAAAGAAAACTATACCATCACAGCCAGAAGTGCAGGCACCAGCCTTGCGGGGCAAACCACAGGTAACGGAGTTATCATGGACGTATCCCGATTTATGACCGCTATCTTATCCATTGACCCGGAAAAAAAGATTGCTCATGTGGAACCCGGGGTGATCAGGGATACGCTGAACCGCGAGGCTGCCGTATTCGGCCTTCAATTTGGCCCGGATACGGCCACCACAAACCGGTGCATGACCGGCGGTATGATCGGGAATAATTCATGCGGGTCGTTTTCCATTAAATACAAAACCACGCGGGAGCATCTACTTGAAATCGAAACGGTTTTAAGTGATGGTTCTACTGCCGTTTTCAAACCTCTCACCCATGACGAACTGCACGCTAAATGCCGGCTGCACAACCTTGAAGGAACTATTTATCGTGAAATACTTGCCCTGCTAAAAACGCACAAAAACCGGATCATTGAGAATTATCCCCATCCGGATATTATCCGGCGAAATACAGGATACGCTCTTGACCGTCTCTGCGAAATGGACCCCATCACACCAGGCGGACGCCCTTTCAATATGGCTGAACTTCTTTGTGGCAGTGAAGGAACACTGGCCATAACGGTATCTGCCAAACTGAATCTTGTTCCCCTTCCGAAAGAGAAGACCCTGGTGATTCCCCAGTTCAAATCCCTGCATGAAGCCATGCTTGCTACAGTCGAAGCAGTAAAATGGGGGCCGTCAGCCGTTGAACTTGTCGATGATATTATTCTTGATGCGACAAAAGGGAATATCGAACAGCGTAAAAACCGGTTCTTTCTGGAGGGCGAACCGGCCTGTATCCTGATCATTCAGTTTGAAGGGGATAGTGCCACCGAACTGGCAAAAAAAGCCGGTGATTTAGCTGAGAAGCTGAAAACGATGAATCTTGGCTATGCACATTCCACTCTTACCGATCACGCTCTGATGCAGCGAGTCTGGAACCTCCGCAAAGCAGGCCTTGGATTACTAATGGGGCTTGGCGCAGAATCACGGTCACCCACTTTTGTTGAAGATACCGCGGTACGTGTTGAAGATCTGCCTGCCTATGTGGAAGAATTTCGCCGAATACTGAAAAAGCACGGCACTACCTGTGTGTTTTACGCACACGCATCCGTAGGGGAACTTCACCTGCGCCCCATCATGGATCTCACCAAACCGGAAGGTGTAGAAAAAATGAAACAGATGGCACAGGAAGTTGCCGTATTGGTAAAAAAATACCGCGGTTCACTGTCCGGAGAACATGGGGACGGACGCGCACGCGCGCCATTTATCGAAACGGTTCTCGGTAAAGAGATGATGCCGCTACTGAGGCAGGTAAAGGAGATATGGGACCCTGAATACCGATTCAACCCCGGAAAAATCATCCATGCAAAGCCGATGGATACAGACTTACGGATTTCTCCGGCCTATACTCCACCCCGTGTAGAAACCGTATTCAAATGGCGGCCTGCCGGTGGCTTTGCTGCTGCAACCGAACAGTGCAACGGCGCCGGAGTGTGCCGCAAGCTGGCAGAAAGCGGCGGAACCATGTGTCCATCCTACCACGCCACACGCGACGAAAAAGATAGCACACGCGGGCGTGCCAATATATTCCGGCAGCTTTTTTCGGGCAAGCAATCAGAAGCTTTTAGTTCTCCTGAACTAAAAGAGGCCCTGGAACTTTGCCTGAGCTGTAAAGCGTGCAAAAGTGAATGTCCGGCAAATGTGGATATGGCCAAAATGAAAGCCGAGTTCACTCACGGATGGCACCTTCAAAATGGAATCACACTCAGTGAGCGGTTCTTCGGCAATCCTGAAAAATTATATCCGATTGCTTCATTTTTTTCCGGAATTGTAAATTTCATGAACCGCAGAAAAATGGTAAAAAAAATGCTCGAATCTATTCTTATGGTCGATTCGAGGCGGACCTTGCCGGAATTTGCACCCGTTACATTTGAAAAGTGGCACAAAAAAAATCATAAGAATCTGACCGAAACGGCAGGCAAAGAAGTACTCCTTTTGGTTGATATTTTTACCAATTACCACGAACCGGAAGTGGCCATTGCGGCTTACAAAGTTCTTCGGGCATTGAATTATAAGGTAATTGTTCCCGGGATATGGCCTGTGGGCAGGCCTCAACTATCCAAAGGATTACTGGATGATGCCGCCGCAATTTGCAATCAAAATATAAATCGCCTGTCTCCATTTGCCGAACGGGGCATACCAATTGTCGGGCTGGAGCCCAGTGAGATTTTAACTCTACGGGACGAATATCTTGATTTGTGTGAAGAAGTTAACCTGCCAAAAGCACAGGCCATTGCCGATCATACCTTTTTATGGGAAGAGTTTATCAGTACGGAATTAGCAGCCTCAGCACCTCTGGATGTTGGCCTGGGCAATACAGTGTACATTCACGGGCACTGCCATACCAAAGCCCTGGTTGGAAATGAACCGCTGGCAGCTGTATATAAGCAGCTCGGTTTCAATCCCGTTGTTCTTGAGACCGGTTGCTGCGGGATGGCAGGCAGTTTTGGATATCATAAAGATAAATATGATGTTTCGATGAAAGTGGGCGAACAGACTCTGTTCCCTGTGCTCCGAAACCTTCCCGAGGATGCAATAGTCTGTGCCCCGGGCTTTTCATGCCGCCATCAGGTTGCAGATGGATTGAATGTAAAGGCAGTACATCCAGCACAAATACTTGCTGATCGCTTCATTTCATCACACAATAGGCCGGGCTGATTTTTCCCGGCCGCTATTCAGAATCATCAGATAAGGCAATAATAGTCCGAAGGGCAGTAAGATCTTGATATACGTCTGCAGTATACCGGTGGTCTGCCCCAACTGTTTCGGATAAAGCCTCATGGCTATCAATCAGCAATATTTCTGCTTCTGCATATTTCTCCTGAAGCAACAAACTTTTTCCTAACCGTGCTTTGGCAAGTGCAATACGGGTATCGTCCACGTCATAAATTTCGGTTCTCAGATTAACAGCTTCTCGCAGAACGGATTCGGCATATTCAAAATCTTCTTTTTTAATTTTCACGCCTCCAATGGCATAAAGTGTACCTGCGATATCGGGATGATTCTCCGGCAATGAATTTCTTCTCTGCTCAAGTGAGTAACCGTAATATTGAGCTGCATCCGAATATTTTTTAGTGATCCTGAACAGTTCACCAAGATTGTAATAAACAACCCCGATAAAAGGATGGGTTTCGGGGAAAATAGCTTTCCCGATTTCAAGTGCACGACGAAGATCTGCTTCGGCAAGGCCGTACTCACCCCTGTCCTGGTGAAGCCCTGAATACCCATTCAAAATATAAGCCATAAACGGATGTTCACTGCCAAGAACGTCATCAATCAGTTCAACAGCTTCGGCAAAAAGTTCATCGGCTTCATCAAGTTTTCCATCTTGTTGCAGCAGAATGGCAAGATTATTCAGATTAATTGCCATGTTGGACCCCTGATCAGGCTGATCTCTGCGTATTTCAATGATGCGCCGGTACATCCTGTATGCCTCCTCTTTTTCTCCAAGCTCTTCGAGAGACATTGCAAGTGTATTCATGACACTAACAGTTTCCGGGTGTTCTTCACCATAATAAGCGATATTTAATGCCAGGGCTTCATTTGCTGCAGCCGCTGCTGCCTCATAATTACTCAGCCGGTATTCGAGGTTGGCAAGCCGCAGCATGGATGCTGCAAGTCTTGGTGATTTCTCTCCGATTCGCTGAAACACATCAACCGATTTCCCGATTGCCTGGTAAGCCTGTTCATACAGCCCCAAATTATTGTAGATATTTCCTATCGTACTCAACATTTGAGCCTGAAGGGCTGGCTGGCCTTCCAATTCTGACTGAGCCCGTTCAAAACCCTGATCCAGAAGTTCGCGGGCGGTCATCGATCCGTCATTGGCCCGGTTGGGGTCTGATCCTTCGAATATCTGAGCCAGAAATGCAGATACCTGTTCTGCTTCACGCGCATTTTGTTCAGCCTGTTTGGCCTGCCACATGGTTGCTGTAATCCCGCCAGTAAGTACAAAAAAAATCACGGCTGCTGCTGCAATTGCCCATCTGTTCCGGTTGATGAATTTTCGTGCCCGGTAACCGAATGTGTCGGTGCGGGCTGAAACCGGCAGGTTTTTCTGATGGCGCTCAAGATCATTAATTAAAGCCTCAACAGAACCATAACGCCTTTCAGTGTCTTTGTGTAATGTTTTGTAAATGATGGCGTCAAGATCGCCTTTCAGCTTCGCGATGAGCTCTGATGAACTACTGTTCCGTTCCTCAGCAAGCTGTTTTTTTTGATCATCTTCAGAAAATCCTGCAAACCGTCTGCTTGCCGGTACAGGGTCTTCTTCAAGTACCTTTTTTTCAATCTCCTTATATGTGAGATCCTCCAGATCGAATGGATGGAGGCCGGTTAAAAGTTTATTCAGCAGGATGCCAAGTGAATAGAGATCGGTGGAGGTAGTTACAATTTTCCCGGAAAGCTGCTCCGGGGATGCATATTCAAGGCTCAGCATCCTCATACCGGGCTGCGTTTCGATAGCAGAATTTTCGTAGAGATTAGGATCCAGCAGCTTTGCTATTCCGAAATCCAGAATTTTGATGCGGCCTTCTTTCGTTACCAGGATGTTTTCCGGTTTCAGATCACGATGGACGATCAGAGAGTTATGCGCGTACTGAATCGCCTTGCATACGGTGATAAACAAATGCAGCCGCTTTTCAATGTTGAGACGGTTTTTGTTACAATACTCCAGAAAGGAATCACCCTCCACATATTCCATTACCATATAGGGTACACGGTCGGCCGTGATGCCGCTGTCAACAAACCCGGAAATATTCGGATGCTGAAGGCCGGAAAGAATATGCTGCTCCAGCCTGAACCGCTCCATGTGTGTTGGTGTTAGCAGACTCTTGTGAATCACCTTCAATGCCCCGGTTTGCCTGATGCCACCTTCATCAACCCGCTGCACTTTATACACCCGGCCCATTCCGCCATGGCCTATCAGTTGCAGAATTTCCCATCGCCCGATGGTTTTACCCTCAAAATAGTCCTCATCCTCAGTCTGTTCGGCAATTAGTGCATCCAGTTCCTTTATAAGCTTCTCATTTTTACCCAGCCTCTCTTCAAAAAACCGGTCCGACTCCTCCAGTTGCCCAAGCATTTCCCTGATTTTTTCTTCCAGCTCTTTATCATCCCCGCAAACCCGTTTAATGTAATCGGTTCGCCCTTCCGGAGGCAGGGTCAAAACCATGTCAAAAATCTGACTCAGCTTTTTCCAGTCGTTTTGATTCATTAATAATCCGGTTGATTTTTTCTTATTAAAACATGGTATTTCTGTAGTTCCCCAGAACACGTATCATCTTCAAACCCGCTTACAACATAGCACCACATTCTTACCCGAATAGAAATACCATGTTTCTTCATCCACGATACCAAACCCAAAACATGGTATTTCTATAGTTCCCAGAACCCTTGTCATCATCAAACCCACATAAGAAACAAGGTAAAGTGCAACCCCGAACAGAAATCCCATGTTTATGCAGATTAATGATTACATCGCTTTCAGTTCATTATACAGCCATAGTTTGGCCTTTGCCCAATCACGATCAACGGTACGTGTTGTAACTTCAAGCACCTCCGATATTTCCGGGATCGACATTCCTCCAAAAAACCGCATTTCTACCACCTGGCTTCGCCGAGCGTCGATAGTGGAAAGTTTATCAATCAGGTCGTTCATTTCGATAATTTCTTCGGCATGGTTTTCAAGGTCCAGCTTCTCTTCATCCAAAGTAATCGGCCGGTTTTTTCCGCCCCTCCGCAATGCCGATTTTTTTCGCGCATAATCAACAAGGATTTGCCGCATACATCTCGATGCGATAGAATAAAAATGGGCACGGTTCTGCCAATCTACTTCCGACTGTCCTAACAGTTTTAAATAGAGCTCATGAACAAGTGCCGTTTTCTGAAGAGTGTGTACACCCCTTTCATAGGCGAGATGACGCTTTGCAATTTTTTTTAATTGGGAATATACATGTGGATATAAAGCATCAAGTGCTGATTTATCTCCTTTTTGCACCTCCGCAAGTAACCGGGTGATATGTCCTGAATCGCTCAAATAGTGAATTTATTTAAAAAGCCATGTCGCGATTTCAATCATCGCTGCGCATTTATCATAACAGAATTCTGATTCACCTGAATAGAAATCATACAAAGTTAAAATTTTAATCAACATACCAAACTATCGCAACTCTTTGAGGAATAAAATAAATGTTTGTTACAAAACCACTAATCCATTGTTATACAATGTGTAACACTCATCAAAGGAGGTTCGGGCATTTATTTTATGATTTAAACACTGGATTTAGACCGGCTTTTTATGCAATTGGCCGTAATACCTTGTTAGGGTTCTGTCTCATTCTCAGCCTTGCCACTCACTCTTTTTCACAAAGCAGCTCGTTTTGGGATGATACCGACATGGTACCCCTGCGAGCCGGCGGCAGTATTGGACTAACGGCCTCTACCTATGCAGCAAGTGGCATCGAAAACCGGCGGCCTCCCAATGTACTTCAAACCAATGCCAACCTCGGTTTTTCAACGTTTGGCCTTCGCAGCGGGTTCAGCCTCAGCTACTCTACCGATGATTCCGGATTTCGCCAAAACATGAACAACCTCAGTTACAGTGTACGCTGGCGATGGCTCTCATTCCAGGCCGGAGATGTGAACACCCGCCTCTCCGATTACAGCCTGAACGGAACCACCATCCGTGGAGGATATATCCGGGCAAATCCCGGGAATTTCCTTTTCGAACTTATTGGCGGAAAATCCAAACGTGCAGTCCGCCCCAGTCTTGAATCGGCTTTTCGCGAACCCTCATTCGATCAGTGGGCTTTTGGCGCTAAAATTGGCGTGGCCGGCAATACCGGCAGTTATTTCAACCTCAGTACTTTCTACGCTCAGGACAATGCGGCCTCGCTCTCCGGGGAAATAATCGAGATTAAACCACAGGAAAACCTCACGTTAACCCCCGATTTCAGAGTCAACCTTTTTAACGGCCGTCTTACACTGGAAAGCCAGTTTACTGCCTCTGTTTTTACGCGCGATCTTGACGGGGATCCGTTTTCATCCGATGACCTTGGCATCCCCGGTTTTATCACTACAATTTACCAGCCACGGGTATCCACTCATATAAATTATGCAGGCAAGGCACTGGCCGGTTTCAGGTCCGATTTTTTTGACATGAACATCGGATACGAACGTATTCAGCCGGGTTTCATGTCGCTCGGGAGGGGCACGGTACGTAACGATCTGGAAACGATCACGTTAAGCCCCTCAATCAGGTTCTTACAGAACCGCTTATCCATTCGGTCTGATATAACTTTAGGGCGCGATAATCTTCTCGGAACCCGCCTTCAGACACAAACGAATACAAATGTCGGTACAAATGTACAGATGGTATTCTCTGAAGCTTTTCATCTCACTACTTCCTATAACCTGTTGCTCAATGATATTACAATGGCCCAAACAGCCGGTATTGAACAGTCTTTAAGCGGTCAATCCCAGGTTTCACATAATTTGATGGTACAACCCAATCTTACGTTCATCGGTGATGACTTTATTCACAATATTGCCCTTAGCGGAGGTTATCTGAGTATCAACAGCAATTTTAGCGGTGAACCGCATACCCAAAATTCTTTCTCTTCTAACTCTTATACCGGCATGCTGAGCTATGCCATTACGCTGCCTTCCGGAATCACCCTGAATAGTTCGGGCAACTATTTGACCAATTCGTCAAATGGCGGAGATATTCGGAATATCGGACTGAACTTCGGAACCAGTTACGCTCTTTTCAACCGAAAACTCACCTTCGGGTTAAATGTTGGAATAAACAGAAATAAATTTGACAGAGAAGTTCTAAACGGACCTTTGATCACCAACAGGCTGCAGCAGCTTACCGGAGGAATCAATACCGCTTACCGGTTAACCGACAAAGACACCTTTAACCTCACCCTCAGATCCAGAAACAGCAGGGTTCTGGACGGAACCGGCAATGACTTTACAGAACTTGAAGGAAGCTTCAGGTACCAGCGCACATTTTAAACGGCATGAAACACAGGATGATTTCAAAACTAAAAATCAGATCTATTGCTTTAGCGTTTGCACTTTTGGCAGGGCTTTCGCTCCTTACCGGATTTTCAACCGTTTCACAGGCACAAAGCACCTCCCAGGTAACCATCGTCGGAATACCACCGGTATTGCCCAGCCCGTTTGCTGTTGATGTCGAAAACAGTTTTGTAACCGGGCAATATCAAATCATTTTTAATTACACCAGCTTTAATCCTGCTCCGGCTGATTTCATTTTTGACTTCACCGTTCTCAAGGGAGGCCAGGAAATCATTGCGATATCCTCGCTTCCGGCTCCATTTACACCCGGCACCTACATTTTTACCTCTTTTTTTGAAGAACTGATATTCCCTCAGGGAGCGAATGACGTTTTCCAGCAACTGGATGGCGATATCCGTAACCAGATCATTCAGACCGGAACCGTACCCGAAGGTAGCTATTCAATACGGATCAATGCCCGGGCCGCAAATCAGCCAAATATTGTAAGTATCGCCGGAATCGCCCATTTTTTGGTTCAGTACCCTTCACCGCCTATCCCTGTTTCCCCCGCAAACGGCTCCAATGTTTTAATGGATGTTCCCATCTTCGCATGGACTCCCGTAGTGAATACCGCTGGCATCCAGATGGAGTATGAATTTCTGCTTGTTGAAGTGATTCCCGGCCAATCTCACTTACAAGCCATTAACAGCAACCAGGAAATTGCCCTGGTCACACTCATGGGCAATACCACCCTGATCTACACCCCCGATTTTCTCCCACTTGAAGAGAATACCGAATATGCATGGCAGATCACCGCAAGAGATGCGATGGGGAACGTGCCCCTTCAAAACCAGGGTAAAACAGAGATTTACACCTTCACCTACAAAGCCGCAC
>SKKO01000292.1 GCA_007123715.1 Balneolaceae bacterium
TACAGGTTACGGGTTTTGGAATGCGTAATCCGGGCTTGATGCCTGAATAAGGCTGATATTTTTTTACATACAACATTTGGCCGAAGTTCACTTCGGCCAAATGGACCCGGTGACAACCTTGGGGTGTCATTGGGTGACTCTGAGCGGTTAAATACCCGCTTATCCATGCCTTTTCCCAAAGAGGATCTTTCCATAACCTGAGTTAGTAATTGAACTGAGGCCTGTTGCTTCCCTGCAAACATTGTCATTGACCTCAGGACGAAATATAATTGACATACTCACCCTTCTTTGTAACCGGATGGCAAATCCTGTCGCAGGTGTTAACCTCATCCATACACGAATCAATATCTGAGTTTTCAATTTTTTTGAAAAAAAACTGTAAGAAAAATCAAAATTCCGGTTCATACTTACAGAAACAAAATCACAAAGAGTAAAATTGACTACACTTTGCAATGTCCTAATCGGGGGTTGTGATGGAAATTCACAGCTCCCGTTTTTTTATTCATTTGGTCGAGGGATATTCGTGATTTGAATCACAGATTTATCAGCAATAAGGGAGAAATACGTAAATGGCATTACAATTGATGGCATTCAGAGACACAATTATAATACTGGCTGTTTGGTTCTTGGTAACTTGTACCTCTTTAAATGCTCAACAGGTGATATTTCAGGAAAATTTTGAGTACACAGATATCATCGATTTTCAGGAAAATTCACCCTGGAGTGGTGATTTGAATCATTTTACCCTGGTGGAAGAGAATGGGAACACGTTGCTGAGATTAAATGCGCCCGCTGCCGGATTTTCACAAATCAGTACAAATTCTGATACAGCTTATGGTACCTGGGAGTTTTACTATCGTCCGGAAGCCGGCCCAAGCAATGCCAACCGAACATTTTTCTTTCTTGTTTCGGATAGCAATGATTTTCATATCACAGGCAGTGGTGCAACAAGCAATGCAAATGGATATGTGTTAAGGGCAGGAGATAATACAGGCAGCCGGGTTTTTAAATTAGGCAGAGTAGTAAATGGTGATTTTGCCACTACAAATATATTTCTTGAAACAGAAACAGTTATTGAACAGGGTGCAGGCTATCATGTACGGGTAGTTCGAAGTAAAGAAGGTGACTGGCAGATATTTTTATCGGATGATGAAGGAAATTCTCTTGAAGAAACACCATCAATAGTAAATGAAAACACATTTGTGACTTCATCTTTTTTTGGAATGTATGTTATCTACAGCGGAGCGAACACAGAGAATTTCTACTATGATAACTTCATCATCTCCCAAAGTCTTGATGGATTGGTAATAGAGCATCTCTATCTTACCAGAGCCAATCAACTCGAAATAACGTTCAATCACACACTGAATGACAGTACCATTGATGAAGCAAGCTTTTTAGTGGATCAGGGTGTCGGTCATCCGGATTCGGTAGAAAAAATCAGGGATAATGTGGTGCGGATCAGCTATACAGATCCCTTTGAAGATGGCAGTTACACACTTTCGGTTAATCATCTGGAGGACGATTTCGGTCAAATCATTGAAGAGAATACGGAAGTATCCTTTTCAGTTTCAAATCCGTTTGATGTTGCCGGGATTCATGCCATCACATCTACAAAAATTTTAGTCGAATTTACCGAGCCTCCGGATATGACTTTTCTTTTGACATCCAATTTCGAAATTAGTGAATCGGGGGGAGCAGAAGCCATCTATCCGCAAAGTATAGACTATAATTTGGATGAAGATAAAACAACCCTTTATCTGAGCCTGTTTCCGGCTCTTCCTGTAGGGGATTACTCACTTACCATCCATAATTTGGTCAGCGACCTTGGCTGGCCTTTGCGGGATACAAATGTATTTTCTCTTTTCGTGGATAATCCGTTTGTCGTTACCGGTTTTGAACCACTAAGCCGAAGGGATTTTCAGATTACATTTTCACAGGATATTGCAGCCGGAGCGGACACAGAATCGAATTATGAAATTACAGGAATAGGCTTTCCCGAATCTGCCACACTGATTTCCGGTTCCGGCAATATGGTTAACCTTCAATTTGCCGGACTTCTCGATGAAGGGGAGTATTCCCTCACCATTAATAACCTTGAAAGTTTAGATAATTGGGAGATAGATCGCGGTACTGTTATCCATTTTTCACTTGAAAACACGTTCAAGGTGGCTTCGTACAGACTGGCAGCGCCAAACTTACTGGAAATTGAGTTTACCGAACCACCGGATGAAAATGATCTGGTTACCGGAAATTTTGAAGTAATAGGAACCGGTTATCCGGCTAAGATTTCATATGAAGCAGCAATGGGTGAAGAGGTGGTAACTCTTGAATTTGATACACCCTTTTTCTCAGGCGAATACCAAATGGCCATCAGAAATCTTAAGAGTGATTTTGGATGGCCGTTGTCCGGTGAATCAGAGTTCAATTTTGTTGCAGAGAATCCATTTATGGTAACCGGCTTCGAAACAGTTGGCAGAACCGCATTTCTTTTGACCTTTTCTCAGGATGTGGACTCATTTAATTTTACAGACTTTGTGATCGCAGGAGTGGGTTCGCCGGATAGCGCTGTACTCGAAGAAAATGATACTGTGCGTCTCACCTATAACAGTGCTGTACCACTGGGAGGTCAACAGCTATTCCTCAGCAATATCACAAGCAAGGCGGGATGGCAGATTGAACCGGGTACCGCTATCAGTTTTTTTCTCTTTGATGAATACGAAGATGGTGATCTGGTTATCAGCGAATTTTTCTATCGGGTACCCGTCAGCTGGCGAACCGGAGATTTTCAGCGGCCCCAGTATGTGGAGATTCTAAATCGCACCGGTAAACTGCTGAATCTCCGGAATTTTACCATAAACGGGAATAACATCAGCATTGACCGCGATTTGCCCATAGAGGGTGGCGAATACCTAGTGATTGCACGGGGTGTTCCGGTTTTCGAGCAGCGTTTCGGAGAGCGAAACTTTGTGGAGGCCGACCAATTTCCGCAATTAAATCTAACCACTTCGGGCAGCATTGTTTTTAAAACAGATGAGGATCATGTAATTGAAGAGCTCACCTACACGGCAGGCACCTGGGGAGGTAATGAAGTTTCCCTCGAACGCTATTCCTTTGATGTGCCGTCCCATTTTCGGGATAACTGGGCCGAATCGGTGGATGTTCTGACCGGTTCTCCCGGCCTTCCAAATACAATTACTGCACCAACTGATCCACCCGAAGCGGTATCGGCATCATTTCCGGAGCCACGAACCCTTCTCATTACTTTTTCCCGGACACTTACAGATGAATCTCTGCAAAATCTTGACAATTTCAGCCTGAATAATCAAGCCATATTCACCTCGGCCACTGTTGCCGGAGATGAAAGGACTATCCAGTTTAAAACCGAAGAGAAATTTGAAGACCAATTAAA
>SKKO01000147.1 GCA_007123715.1 Balneolaceae bacterium
CCTTCTGAAAGTGTATATCCCATTACACCTACTCCAAACCCTGCAGATCCCCACACGAGTCCTTCGAATGCGACACCTGCAAAACCAAGTGCCTTGGCACTACCGGTAAGTTTTACGGGTTTAACCGTCAAACCTGCACCATCACTATTTTTTATAGTTGAGAACCCAGTGTCTCTGTTGTATTCTATTCCGGCCACATATTTGCGCGCCCAGTTTAACCCGGTCTCCATTCCTCCTTCAATTTTTGCTTCAGCTCCTGCCCGGAAAACCAACCGTGGATTTACCGTTACACCTGTAAATACGATTATCGGAGGGCCCCTTAATGTAAAAAGGTCATATATCTCCTTTCTTTCATAGTCACGTTTTGCCTCATAATTAACATCCAGCTCAATTTCTGCTGTATAAACAATTTTTAATTGCTGCAATCTTAGCCGGTAACGAAATTCTTTATCAATGTCGATGTTGCTTTTCAATTGGATATGTCCGGCAATTTTGCCCCTGTCTCCATCCAACTCACGTTCAAATTTTATTTTTTGTTCGCCAAAATCTATTTTTTTGATCTCCACTCCTTTCGCTGGTTCGATTTCTTCTACAAACTCATCGAAGCTTATGGAATATGATATTTCAATATCACCCTCTTCAATTACATCTTCCAGTGTGGCATTTTCGAGGGTGAGTGTAAGACCGTCGTTGGAGATCGCTGTTATGATGTGAATAAGTCCATATGGTATTGTTTCTGAATAATCTGAAAGAACTACATCCCCTACACGCAACGATTCTGTTGCATTGGTCGATTCTTTAAAAATCAGTACACCGGTTTGTTCAGAAAAAGATTCGATATTTTCTCTATCATCTGCCTGTAAAACAATAACATTGTCGTATAGTTGAATATTAGAATCTTCTGCTTTCGCTAAAAAGCCGGCATTCAGGTTAGCCCTTGTAAAGGTGATCGTATTCGGCTCAAAAGTGTATCCAAATTTTTGTGGTGTAGCCACAACCATACCACTAAGGCCTTTCTTTTCCCAATTGCCTTCTGAGTTCGTTCTTGTGGAACCAAATTCACCGGTAAACGAAATAAGTACATCAGGAATCCCCGCACCTGAAGCATCTGTAATTCTTCCTCCCACATCGTATGTATCGTTAATTACCCCTCCATTTGAACCACTTGGAGAACTACAGCCCAATAAAACGATGATTATTGAAACCAATAAGAATAAATTTTTCATATTGCCATTCTTAGAAAATTTCAGTTAAAGTTTGATAGTTGCGGCATCATATTATCTTATGCATCAAGTGATAGACTGATTTAAATTGTGCTTACAACTGGATGACTCATGATCATATTGTCATGCTTGTCTTATTCTATGCCCCTACATGAATAATAAAAAAAAAGATTTATCATCACACATCAGAAATTGATTTTTTTACCTTTTTATCTAAATTTAAGTTGAATATTAAGATATACTTATCTTTTTTGTCCATTAGAATTCATCCGATAAAGTCAGGCCATTTATCGTGAAGAAATAAATCTCACACCCATAGGTTCTTCACTGTTTTCGCGTGTACTACCAATACATATTTAACATAATACTATCTCGCTCATGAAAACAGCCAGGCTATATTTTCCGGTTTTCATTACAGGCATCATCATATTCCTGTCTTTAACAGGCTGTGATGTGTTTAATTCATCTGGCAACAATCAGCCAGACAAACCATTTGAAAGACGCGAACTGCCGCGTTCACTCACTGGGCAGGAATCACAGCTCGTTAATGGGTCAGGCTCATTCGGTTTTAATTTGTTACAGAAACTGGTTGAGCAAAATCCGCAATCCAGCCACTTCATTTCCCCACTGAGTATTATTATGGCTTATGGTATGACAATGAACGGAGCTGAAGGTGAAACATATACCCAAATGCAGGAGGTTTTTGGCCTTGATGGGCTAAGCCGAGATGACATTAACCTGGCTGCGCGGGATTTAATTGGGCTGCTCACAACTTATGACGAAAAGGTAACCTTCACCATTGCCAACTCCATCTGGTATCGTGAAGAATACCCCGTTGCGAAAAACTTTCTGGACATAAACAGGACCCACTATGATGCCGTGATCGAAGCCGTAAACTTTGCAGATCCCAAAACTCTTGAGCGGATCAACGGCTGGGTTAAAGAAAAGACTGGCGGATTAATTGAAAATATTACCGATGAACTTGATCCTCAAATCGTCATGTACCTACTGAATGCAATCTATTTTAAAGGTGATTGGTCAGTACGATTTGATCCCGATAAAACTACAAAAAAGCCATTTAAACTCCCCAACGGCTCCTTCAAAGAGGTCGATATGATGCAAATGGAAATGGAAAAAGAGATGGCTTATAAACATGGTGAAGATTATGAAGCTGTAAATCTTTACTACGGTGATGCCGGTTTTGTCATGACTCTTATACTTCCCGATGAATCCACAACCCTTGAAGAATGGCTTTCAGAAACCAACTGGGATACCTGGACTCAAATTAGCGGGGATTTTTATGATGTAACTCTCACACTCAGAATGCCAAAATTTGAGCTCGAATACGAAGTTGAAAATTTTGAAGAACTGCTGATCGATCTTGGAATCATTGATGGTTTTGATCCGTTTTTGGCGGATTTCAGTCCAATGACAGGCAGTCCAAATGGAATTTTTATTGGTGAGTCAAAACACAAAACATTTATATCAGTCAATGAAGAAGGTACCGAAGCGGCGGCTGTCACATCGGTGGTTATGTTCGACAGTGCGCCGCAAATGGCAGAGCTTACGTTTAACCGACCGTTCTTCTATGTGATTCGTGAAGTTGAATCCGGAACCATTCTGTTTATGGGAACCTTCACGGGTGAGGAAGCTTGAGTTCTTAGTTCTTAGTTTTGAGTTCTTAGTTTTGAGTGGAATTATTGAGCGTAAACCTGCCAGCGTGGCGCGACAGCGGCATACCGACACCTTGGCAATGTGGTGACTTAAATATAGGTAAAATAATTAATTACATATACATAGTAAGGGTTGATCAAATGAAATTCATTAATAAATTATTCGCGTTTTTGTTGATTGTGTTTTTTGCAGGCTGTGATGTTTCCGGCACTGATGATTCAATAGACCGGAATTTACCCAGAGAACTATCCGTGCAGGAGCAGATGCTTGCACAGGCGAGCAACGATTTCAGTATCCGGATGATGCATATGCTTCTGGATAAAGAAGGCAGTAGTTCATTTTTCGTCTCACCGCTCAGCATATCCACTGCTTTCGGTATGGCTTTAAATGGCACAGATGGTGATACCTATGAGCAAATGCGCGACTTCTTCGGGTTTGATGGAATGACCAACGAAGAGATCAACCGTGCTTTCAAAGAGCTGATTGAGCTGCTTGTGACTCTCGATCCTAAAGTGGTTATGAATATTGCCAATTCCGTCTGGATTCGTGAAGACTACCCGGTTCTTCAGCCATTCCTCGACAGCAACCGTAACTACTTTAACGCCGAAATTCAGGAACTCGATTTTGGGAGGTCAGATGCACCGGATATTATCAATGCATGGATCAATGAAAAAACCCGTGGTTTAATTGAAAAAATGATAGAGAAAATTGGCCCGGATGTTATCATGTACCTCATTAATGCCATTTATTTTAAGGGTGACTGGACCATTCAATTTGATCCAAAAGAAACAAGAGATGAGTTATTTTATCTGCCGGGCGGCGGAACTAAGAATGTACCCATGATGCGGGCACGTCAGAGTTTCAGATATTATCAAAGTGATGACTGGACTGCACTTGATATGTGGTACGGGAGAGAAGGTTATTCATTCACAGCACTGGTTCCTTCCGGCAACCGAACTTTGGACGAAATGGCTCCCCAACTCAACATGCTGCAATTTGATAATATCACAAATAACCTTTTACAAGACACGATCAATGTATTTGTCCCGAAATTTGAGCTGGAATATGAGATTGAAGATTTTCCTGACGATCTGAAAAAGATGGGGCTCACTCTGCCGTTTGACCAGGCACTTGCTGATTTTTCCAGAATAAACAGTGAAGACCAGCTTTTTATATCCAATGTGCTGCACCGGGCTGTCATCAAACTTGACGAAGAAGGGAGTGAAGCTGCTGCTGTTACTGTCATAGAAATATCGAGGACGTCAACCGGTGGTGAAAAATCCTATATCACCATCCGCCTCGATCGCCCGTTTCTGTTCTTTATCCGTGAAAATAACACAAACACCATTCTGTTCATGGGAGCCTATACCGGTTCAGATTAAATAAGTTCTAACATTTTCCGGACCAGATGGCGCAAACGTCTCGTTTGTGCCATCTTTATTTTTATATTCTCCCCTTCTCATTACATTTCCGGGAATGATCCCGGTACACCCGGGGTTTCTTCAGCTCAAAGATGATATCATTAAAGATCAATGATGCTGCTTATACTTTCGTTTCTCATCGGATCACACCCGGGAGATTTGCCAGCCGATACAACTCTTACACATCCATTTTCTCCCTGTCCGGATTCCCCGAACTGTATCATCTATTCCACGAGATTTAATATTGCCCCTGAAGTGCTGTTTCAAATTTCAATCGATGCACTTAACTATTATTCGCCGTATTCTGTTGAGGCGGATTCACAATCTCTTCAAATAAAAGCAGTATTTCGGATTGCGTTGTTTGGCTTTAAAGACGATGTTTCGATCGTGATTAAGCCTGCAAATAATGGTGATTCAGAATTCCACATCAAAAGCGCAAGCAGAGTGGGAAACAGTGACCTTGGTGTAAACCGGCGCAGGGTGCAGCGCATTATTAAACAAATCAACAAAAACCTGTAAATATTCCGAATTTTATGCCAAAACTTTCGATCAACATAGGAATTATTCTCATCATACTTGGGATGGTGTTTTACATTGTGAGCGGTGGCGTCAGTATTACTGCGTTAATTCCCGCTTTCTTTGGAGTAGTATTTGGCGGACTTGGCATGCTCGCCAAACGAAATGAAACGATGAGAAAACACGCCATGCATGCAGCCCTGTTGCTCGCTTTACTCGGGCTGGGCGGTTCTTTCGGAGGATTGACAGCAATCATCAGTGCCATTGGCGGAACACTGCCCGACCGGCCACAGGCGGCCATTAGTCAGGCTATTATGGCTGTATTGTGTATCATTTTTCTGGTGGCCGGTATTAAGTCTTTTGTGGATGCGAGGAAAAAAAGGGGTTAACCAGGCCGGTACTTTTTCCAGTCAATATCAAGTTTTCGCATTTTAGCACGCAATGTATTGGGATTGATGTTCAGTAACCTGGCAACACCAAACGGGCCTTCTACTCTCCCTTTACACATACTGAGTGCTTTTTCGATATGTTTTTTTATTGCTTCATCGATATCCAATACCGAATCCTGATATTCAAATTCAGTTGATTCTGATTCCGGAAAATGTTTATTAACAAATGTTTTAGGCTGAATTCCAAGCGCTGTTTCTATATCCAGGTCAACCTCTTTACTGAGTATTGTAGCACGCTCAATTACTGTTGCCAGTTCCCTTACATTTCCCGGCCAGTCATATTTCAACAAACGGTTGATAGACTTTTGTCCAAGAGTTTTCTGAGGTACTCCAAAACGATCGGCAGCCTTTATTGCGAAATGGCGGGCTAAATCAGGAATATCATCTCTGCGATCCCGAAGGGGAGGCAGATATATAGGAAACACAGCTACACGATACCACAGATCTTCACGGAATTTGTTAATACTGACCATCTCAGGTAAATTTCGATGTGTGGCCGCAACAATTCGAACATCCACATGCATTACCCTTCCTCCACCAACACGCTCAAAAGTGCCATCCTGCAGCACTCTGAGCAATCGAACCTGTGCGGCCAAAGGCAGTTCGCCTATCTCATCTAAAAACAGAGATCCCCCGTCTGCTCTTTCAAACCAACCCTGCCTTGTTTCTATTGCACCGGTAAAACTTCCTCTTTCATGGCCAAAAAGTTCACTGTCAATCAATTCTGAAGGTATTGCTCCGCAATTAACCCTGATAAAAGGCCCTTTTTTTCTGTCTGATTGTTGATGGATAGCTCGTGCCACAACCTCTTTGCCAGAACCGGTCTCTCCTAATATGAGTACCGGCATGTCTGAATTGGATACAAGTGATACCCGTTCCATAACCGTTTTGAGACCTTTATCCGCGCCAATGACTAAATCTCCAATTTCAGATCTTCCAAGGCGGTTTAAAAGCAATTGCCTGTCTGCCTCAGCAGCATCTTTCAAAATTCTTATCTCATCAAGTTTTTGATGGTTATTCAGAGCGGTACTAAATGGCTCAAGAAGCTCAATCAATATCTTTTTGTGATCCAAAATAAATCGACGCTCAGGTTTTGTATGGATAATGATGATTCCATGCGGTGAATGATCGGTAAGTAATGGGCCAGCCATCATCTCTCCATCTAACTCATCAGGAAAGATTGCTTTCAGGTGTGGCGGCAAATCATCTGATGGTTTGAAGTGAATAATGTCAGAAGAGTTTAACCATTTCTGGAAATATTCAATATGACCTTCACGAATTATCGAATAACTCTTAGAATAGGATTGTACCTGGTTTCTAAACTCAACAGCTGTTGTTTCAATTCTGGATTTTTGCAAATCGATGGAACGTAAGATTAACCCATCCAAAGACATTCTTTTAATAAGAATCCGGCCAATCGATGTAACAGATTCATGAATATGTACATGTTTACAGGCTTCCCGCCAAACCTGAAGTAATAAATCGTGAGAATTGTTCATGTGTCCTGTATTATATAATAGACAAACTATCATATTTATCAGCACCAATCAAATATAACAGTTTGTAATATTCAAACATTCTCTTTTACCCGGAAAAGCGATTCCGGTTTGTTGGTATGAATTTTGACACTGATTGTGTCTGAAACATAATCTTTTTAAAATTTCATGCATCATTCAATGCGCTACATTTCAATTATCGGGTTTTTAATTCTTTCCATTGGACTCACGGCTTGTAGTAATAACAGAGATGGGGCATCTGCCACTCTTTTAAACGTATCCTACGACCCAACCAGGGAATTATACCAAGAATTGAACCGTGAATTTAAAGTTTATTGGAAAGATAAAACCGGACAAACTGTGACAATCAGAATGTCGCATGGCGGATCCGGAAGTCAGTCACGGGCTGTGATTGACGGGCTTGATGCTGATGTAGTTACATTGGCACTTGCCCATGACGTAACTGCAATTCAACAAAATGCAGGCTTGATTGAAGAATACTGGCAGAACCGTTTACCCGAAAATAGCGCTCCATATACGTCTACTATCGGCTTTCTTGTTCGCAAAGGAAACCCACTGAACATTCAGGATTGGGATGATCTGATTCGTCCGGATGTTTCTGTCATTACTCCAAACCCCAAAACATCAGGGGTGGCACGCTGGAATTACCTGGCCATGTGGGGGTATGCACTCCAAAAAGAACTTGGGGACCTTTCAAAAATTGGCAACCCGGATTATGCAGGTGAAGTAGCAATGGCAGAAGCCAAAGCAAAGGAATTTGTTGCCGCTATTTACAGGAATGTACCCGTACTGGATTCGGCAGCAAGAGGTGCCACCAACACCTTTGTTCAGCGGGGCATTGGAGATGTACTCATCAATTGGGAAAATGAAATCTTACTTGCCGGTTTCACGCTGGATGTAGATGGACTCGAAATTGTAATTCCTCAAACAAGTATCCTTGCTGAACCAACAGTGAGTATCGTAGATAAAAATGTGGATCGAAAGGGAACGCGTGAGATTGCACAGGCATACCTCGAGTTCCTCTATTCCGAAACCGGACAAGAACTTGCCGCGAAACACTATTACCGTCCACGATCGGAAGTGGTTGCAATAAAATATGAAGAACGATTTCCGCAAATCCAACTCTTTACTATTGATGAAGTAGCAGGCGGGTGGCACAATGCAAATACGGTACACTTCCGGGATGGCGGGATTTTCGATCAATTCTATCAGAACTAAACTATTTAAAGCCAAAATGTAACCAGGGTTTCATCCATTTAAATCCGTAAAATGAATTCTTTACTGACGGTGGGAAAAAACATTCTGCCCGCCAAACGAAGTAGTGTAATACCCGGCTTCGGGCTTACCATGGGCTTCACACTCTTTTACATGAGCATGCTTGTTCTCATTCCGCTGGGCGGGCTTGTACTCTTTACAACTTCAATGGGCTGGGAGGCTTTCTGGCAGTCTATAACCGATCCGCGTGTTCTCTCCTCACTTCGCCTGAGCTTCGGGGCTTCATTTATTGCTGCTATTCTGAATGCTTTTTTTGGGTTGATTGTCGCCTGGGTTTTGGTTCGTTATACATTCCCATTCAAAAAAGTTATCGATGCGCTGGTGGATCTCCCGTTTGCATTGCCGACCGCCGTTTCTGGGATTGCCCTCGTCACCATCTATTCACAAAACGGAATAGTTGGCCGGTATGTGGAGCTGCTTGGATTCCAAATTGCTTTTACATGGATTGGAATTGTAATTGCACTGACGTTGATCGGCCTGCCTTTTGTGGTCAGAACTGTTCAGCCAGCTCTTGAAGATCTTGAAAAAGAACTTGAAGAAGTGGCTGCAAGCCTTGGGGCAACCCGCTGGCAAACGTTTAAACGTGTAATATTTCCAGCTATCCAACCATCCTTATTAACCGGTTTTGCAATGGCCCTGGCACGGGCTATCGGGGAGTACGGATCAGTCATTTTTATCGCGGGTAACATGCCCTATAAAACAGAAATTGCCCCGCTGCTTATTGTAATCAAACTGGAACAATTTGATTACACAGGAGCCACTGCCATCGCGGTTGTAATGCTGATTGCTGCATTTCTCATTCTCCTTTTCATTAACCTGATTCAGTGGTGGAACCGCCGCTATTCTGACGAAAACTAATCCATTATGACCGGAACAGTAACTTTACAAGCCAAAAATAAAAACAGATCGATCGTTCAAACGGAATCGACTACTGAAAGCCCTCTGGTTCGGTGGCTGCTGATAGGAACGGCACTGGTATTCCTGCTCCTTTTCCTGATTCTACCCCTTTTGATTGTTTTCCGGGAAGCTTTTTCAGGGGGGATAAATCTTTTTTTCCAGGCATTAACGGATCCCGATGCACTGGCTGCAATCCGCTTAACCCTCTTTACGGCTGCTATTGTGGTTCCCGTTAATCTTGTTTTCGGGGTATGTGCGGCATGGGCAATATCTAAGTTTAAGTTTAAAGGCAAAAGTTTGCTCATTACACTGATCGATTTGCCGTTTGCAGTGTCGCCGGTTATCGCCGGGCTCATCTTTATTCTGATTTTCGGATCAAGGGGATGGCTTGGTCCATGGTTTTTATCTCACGGAATTCAAATCATTTTTGCCACCCCAGGTATCGTGATTGCCACATTATTCGTAACATTTCCATTTGTAGCCAGGGAACTCATCCCGCTGATGCAGGCACAGGGAACCGAAGAGGAGCAGGCCGCACGGGTTTTGGGTGCCAGCGGCTGGCAAACTTTTTCCCGCGTTACTCTGCCAAATATTAAATGGGGACTCATCTACGGACTGATTCTCTGCAATGCCCGGGCTATGGGTGAATTTGGCGCCGTTTCGGTCGTATCAGGGCATATTCGCGGATATACAAACACGATGCCGCTACATGTGGAAATTCTTTACAACGAGTATAATTTCACGGCTGCATTTGCCATTGCTTCCCTCCTTGCAGTACTTGCCCTGGTAACTCTTGTGATTAAAAGCGTTGCGGAAGTAAAAATAACTGGAGACCAAATACAAACGAAACTCTAGAATTCAATTAGAAATGAGCATAAAAGTAGAACATATTTCAAAATCCTTTGGCACATTCAAAGCACTGGATGATGTAAGCCTGACGATTCCCACCAACAAACTGGTGGCACTGCTTGGCCCATCGGGTTCTGGAAAAACCACATTGCTTCGAATCATTGCAGGCCTGGAGCTGCCAGATAACAGAGACAGCGCTATCTATTTTGATGAAGAGGATGTGGTAGACAGGAAAGTAACCGACCGGCAGGTTGGCTTTGTGTTTCAACATTACGCTTTATTTCGGCATATGACGGTTTTTGAAAATATCGCATTTGGTTTGAAAGTCCAGCCAAAAAAAGTTCGACCCTCAATGGAAGAGATCAAAACCCGTGTAGATGAACTACTGGGGCTGATTCAACTCGAAGGACTGGCAGGCAGATATCCAAATCAGCTGTCCGGCGGGCAACGCCAGAGGGTAGCGCTGGCAAGGGCCCTGGCTGTAGAACCAAAGGTACTATTATTGGATGAACCGTTCGGAGCGTTGGATGCGAAGGTTCGCCTTGAACTCCGCCGGTGGCTGCGAAAACTGCATGAAGAGATTAATGTAACCAGTGTATTTGTAACGCACGATCAGGAAGAAGCCCTTGAAGTGGCAGATTATGTGGTGGTTATGAGTAATGGGAAAATTGAACAGATGGGTACGCCTGAAGATGTATTTCATCGTCCGGAAACCGAATTTGTGATGAATTTTATCGGACAGGTAAATCAGTTTCACGGACGGGTTGAACGGGGCAGAGGTGTGTTCGGTAAGCTGGTTGTTGAAGATGACGAAATCGCCGGAGCTGAAAACGCCAGTGCCCGCATGTTTGTGCGCCCACACGAAATTAAGGTTACTTCCAGGTCCTCAGGCAACCATGAAGTTCCTGTTACAGTATTACACGTTCACAAGGCCGGACCAAGGGTGAGGTTAGAGCTGCAAGATGATGAAAACAGGACACTTCAGGTTGATATGTCTCATGATGATTTTCTCATGACGGAACTGGGAAAGAATGACAAAGCGTATGTATCGGTACAAAATTCGAGGATTTTTATTTCGGAAGAAGTTTAAACGGAGTGGGTATGGAAATTGACACTCCTAACAAAGAAGCTGATTTGAACTTGAAGCAGAGTTTCTGTAATGTCTTTCGGATAATTCATAAAAACAGGTTTGGATCTATTGAATTTCAAATCAATTAACCCCAAATCTTATCTTTCTCCCAATTCTTAGCATTTATCGATAGTTCGATGACGGCTTGCACAGTTGTATAATACCAATCGGGTAAAGTTTTATCATGGCAGAGGGTAAAAATCAAGTAAACCTACCAAATGTTTTTTATAATTCAGTACCACTTTCAATATTTTTCGTCAAATCTCTGAGAAACCGGGCCATGGGCGCCCCGTCAATCACATCATGATCTATCAGTATTGTGATGTGCAGAATCTCCCTGATTAAGATTTCATTATCAATAACTACAGGCTTTTTGATAATGGAACCTATTCCAAACGAAACCGGGTGAACCGACTTGTGAATAAACCAGCCATTGAGTTTCCCAAACATGCCGGGTGAAGTAACCACCACATTACCCATTTTATGATATGCGAACTTCGGGCTGCGAAGTATGATTTTCCATGCCAGTCTCCTGATGAATCCCGGCATTAGATAATAGAGCCTCTCAAGAACATCAGGTTTTTTGTTAATGACAACATCTTTAGAAGACAATTGACTATTTTTGGCTTCATTGATCTCATGCGTTATTTCAGCCACACTCTTTTCATTCGTCTTTTTTATAACCATTGGAATCGGGACTTTTACGCCATCCGTTTCTTTCTCTACAAGTACTGAGATGTTGATATCACGGAAAACTATCAGTTTCCTTTCACTGTACAGAAAGGACGCAACTTCAGGGTATTCACAAATCGAACTGCTGATCACCTTGATCAGCCACGCATTAAACGAAACCGCCTCACCTGATGCCTTGAGAAGTTTTAATTTTTCTCTTGCTGCAGTTACGTCAAACTCAAGAAGTGCTGCTATATGGTGTTTGCTTTGCCCGACGGCATATACATCAAAAGAGGCAACCCTGACGGCAGGGATTCTCTTGTAATAATAATCTTCCATCTAATTTCCTTTTTTTTTAATTCTGCCAGAATTCGTTAACTAAAAAATGATGTCATCTCTCACTTCGCGAATCGTTGCATATATTGGCTGATCCCATTAATGTATTACAATCCTTCCAATTTTTTCAGAATCAACTTTAATTTCCGGTAATCAGGCTTTGATCATAAATTTCTCTTTATACGCGCAGCTAAAAATATTGAGCCTTAACAGTCTTTATAACCATATACCCTTAAATGTGCTGAGAATGCATATTTTGATATAAATTGTGGATAACTTTGTGGAAAAGTTGTGGAAAAAAAGTTGAAATTTTTGTTGACAGGCAATTGGATATTATGCAATTTATAAGTGGATGCAGTTGTCATGAGTGCTACGGCAGGATTGATAA
>SKKO01000302.1 GCA_007123715.1 Balneolaceae bacterium
AAAATTTCGAGCGGGTGAAATCCTGCTTCGCGCAATAGTTCCATCTCTCGTATATAAGCAAAACCGTACAGTTTGTATATGTAACCTGCATCGGAACCGAGAGTAATTTTACCACCTCTGTTTTTATATTCATTCACAAATTGCATCCATATACGATAATTTTCTTTCCAGGCTATTTCCTGTTCGGTGCCCCAGTTGAACCAGTAAGAACCATGTGCACGGCGGTCTGGTTCAAAAAATTGCCATAAAGAAGGTAATGTATAACGCTCATGCCATTCAGCACGGCGTTCGCGCATGAGGTCGCGGCTGGCTTCATATATTGTAAAGGTGGGATTGATCTCGAAGTCAAGGGCAAGTAAATGATCCATCACGCTGTTCCATTTGTGGCTGCCGGCGGGTGCAGCCTGTTTCCACAGCCGGCCGGCTTCCTCGAATCGGTGTTGTTCATCGCTGTAATTGTAATCGAGAGGGTAGTTCTGGATAACTCTGTCTTCGAATAGTGCTTCCGGCAGGCCATACCAGTGGGTCATGCCCCGAAGGCCCATCCCTGCCGTATGAGCAACATTTGCGTAGACCACTCTTGGCTGTGCATGATGTGCCATTGACCCGAGGCCGAGCCGATTAGCTTCATCCAGGGACGCCTTCCAGATTTCAGGACGCGCACCAAAATATTTAATTCCGTCAGCACCATCCCTGTGAATGGTACTCACCCATTCCCTGGCAGCTGCCGGTGAGTGAATACCGCCATCGGAATCCCTTCCAAAAGTGATATACGCAAATATTCGCGGTGAGGTAATTTCATTTGCCGCACTTTTTTCTTTGTGGCGAAGTGTCCACTCAATTCCGTTACCGGAACCGGGCTCACGAATAGAAGTAATTCCATGTGCCATCCAAAGTTTGAAAACATATTCCGGGTTTGTTCCCTGTTCAAGGCCGCCAATATGAGCGTGCATATCAAAAAATCCGGGAAGGATGTACATTCCCTCTGCGTTTAACTCATAATCTCCTTCACGTAATACCGGCCTCCGGTTTTCATTAACTGGCACACCGGGATAGCCTACATTACGAATCTGTGTGATAATATTGCCTTCTATTACAATATCTACCGGGCCAACGGCAGGGGAGCCCGTACCGTCAATCATGGTTACTCCCCGAATGATCATGCGATTAAAAGGCCCTTCGCCTTCTGCCCGCGGTGGAGAATCAGCCATTTGGGCTGAGGCATAACCAGTAAATAGAAAAAGACTGACGAGCAGTAAAAATAGTTTCATCCGGATTTCATTCATTTTCGATTATCTCAAAAGGTAACGAATGAAGCGATATCGGGGAATATGTTTTTAAGTCTATTTTGATGTATATGAGTATGTATGCAGGACACAGTATCTTGCGATGCGAGATCTTGATGCCTTACAGAATAGGGTTCACATACTGAATTACTATAGAGACACTAGCCAGGTTAAAACACACAACTCAACCCCTTCGAATCTATTTCCTGCGTAAATCAACGCAAAGGACTGTTTTAATCTTGGCCAGGCTTTGTTGTCAGCTGACAATCAAAAAATTGTAATGGCCCCGTTTCGGACGCTCACCGGTTTCGAGTAAAACAGCCTCACCGCGGAAGTGAATAACTTCCCCGCCGAGGAAGGTGCGGGCTGCCGCGCGGGCAAATCGGCCTAATTCACCAAGAAGTGAAAATTTTTCACTGTCAGTTCTTCGGGTAAGACGTAGGGTTTCAGAATTATCCATCCTGATGTCTAACTCTCTTGCCACATCCTCACCAAACATGTTTCGTTTAATAAGATTGTCGATATGTGTTAATCCATGTACCGTGATTTCACCTTCACGGTTAACAACCCGGTGGCCAACTAAATTCCTGTCGTTCGAATTGTCAGGCAGCATCATATATATAATATCCCAGTTATCCGGACCATCATGATAAATGAAACGGTAACCGCTATCAACAAGCCTGGTTGTCATTTGTTGCTGAAACACGTGGTCCATATACACGCTGCCAGTGACGTCGTTACGGAAATTATCTACTTCTACATAACCCTTTACTTTAGCATAAGGGATATGAGTAAATACGCCAACCTGCTCACTATTAATCCGGTACTTTCCATTTCCCCATTTAAAGCCGTTTACAATGTCGAAAATCTCAAGATCAATATCGTAAGTTACCCCGTCTTTTGTTGTATGAATCCTAACACGTTGTTTCTCTGTCAGTTTTCCTTCAAAAAAGAGCTCACGGTCAATCCTGTTTCTGAAGATATAATTTTCTTTATCCTGAACAAGATGGTTGATATTATATTCTCTCGAAAGCTGGTATAGCTGACCGTTCAGCCGGTCTACGGAAACCTGTACGCCGCTAACGGGTGATTTAATAGAGCCAAAATCGGCAATAGAGAATGTAATATGAACTTTCATGCCATCATCCAGGAAAAAATGATATGTCCAGAATTCGTTAAAGTAACTTCCTTCTAGTGTATGTGCCCAAATATCATCAGCCGTTAAACGGTTTAAATCACCCTGCGGATTGCTTACCTGTGCATATACCTGAGTGGTTATGAAAAATAGAAGTGGCAGTATAGCAGCGAAAGGTTTTATCTTAAACATTGAATTCTGTTGAGTGACTATTTAAAAATAACCAGGGTTAATGACTTACCGATTGATTGGTTATGATGTGTAACGTTCCCCGGGATTTTTCCTTGCTTTGTAATTTTTTGATTGTAATTTCCATCGGCCATAAATATAAACGAATATTTTGATTGTCTGTTCCCCTATTGACGTTTTCACGATACAATTTATTAAATCAGCAGGTACTGCATCAGCCCGAAAAACTTCGTGAACAAAAATAAAGTCAAAGATTACTGGACTGCTCTAAGCCGTGATCCCCGTACAAAAAAAGCGGCGGATATCTTCAGGCGTGTACTTGTTGTGGTTATTATTGGGATCATTATCTACCAGTTATTTCTGATTGGCTGGAGGGAGGTTTTAACATCCCTCCCGGTGCACCCTTTATTTTATGTGATTTTTCTCATTTTGTATGTAACCTTACCACTTGCAGAAATTTTTATCTACGGCCAGGTATGGAAATTCAAGGCATGGGATGGGTTTAAGGCATTTATTACCAAAAAAGTTTATAATGAAGAGGTAATGGGCTACGCCGGGGATTTCTACCTCTTTATTTGGATTAGAAAAAAAATTGATAAGAGAGACAGGGAAATTTTCAAAAATATCCGGGATAATGTGATTATTTCCGGAATTAATTCCAATTCAATTGCCGTGATTCTTGTTGGCATATTGATCTATGTTGGCCAGGTTCAAGTTCTTGATTTCATTGACGACCTGAATATAGTTTACGTGATAACCGGCGTGGTAGTAGCAATTGTACTCGTTGCAGTGATTATACAATTTCGCAAGTACCTGTTCGATCTGCCGCTGAAGAAAGCACTAACTGTTTATTCTATCTATTTATTCCGGTTTATTATTCATCACAGTTTATTGGTTTTACAATGGTCTATCGTTATTCCCAACACCCCGATGAGTGTATGGTTCACTTTTCTTGCCGTTGTGGTGGTAGTAAACCGGATTCCGATTATTCCAGGCAAAGATTTTGTATTTGTATGGTTCGGGATTGAGTTATCCAGAATGCTTGATATGGCAACGGCCTCTGTTGCAGGCATGCTGCTTGTTTCTGGTGCGCTTGTTAAAATAACCAATCTGATCTTATTCAGCCTGATCAGTTACTACACAGACCCTAAAGATCTTGAGGAATTCCGGAAAAGTGATAAAACAAAACTTATCGTTGATGATTAGATTTTAGCGGCCATGCAGGAATACAGACAACTTCATTTTAACTGTCAGTTATTCAGAATCAGTGCATTAATTTTGTTCACAGCACGCGCAGTTAGGAGTGCATCATAAGGTGAGAAAAGCGTTGGCTGTCCAAGCTGAATAGACTTGATGAACTGAACTACCGACCATTCAGCTGTATCTGTGGGGTCAAATACCTTTTCCTGAATAGCGATACGGTTCAGATCATTCAGTTTATGAAGCCTAACTTTTTGTTTGGTTACATTAAAGTCGGCCATGATGTACTGATTTGAAAATAGTCTCTGGTGCCTCTCTTTGGCAGATGAAGCAAGATATTGCATGGATACGACAGTAGAGTTTTCGTACCGCAGGGTGATGCTCAATCCAAGCGGAATCTTGCCGAGTTTTACAGGCTTCACTTCATAACGATGAATATTTCCCCCCATCCATTTTATGACAAGCGCAAGTTCGTCAATCCAGTCATGTTCAAAATCTTCCACATCAATAATCCTGTAATTACGGGGAACGGATTCTTTTTTTATTTGTAAAAGGTCTGGTTTTTTTACCTGCTGATGAATCCAGTTCATGGATTCGGAAAGCGACGGCCAATGCGAAAATTGAACGTTTACATTCGCTTCTGCGGATGCATGGAATACTTTTTCGAGCAGTTGAAGGTCTGTGGGTAATTTGGAGATCAGGTAAGTGTGATGCCCTGCTTTTATGGAATTGAGCAGACGCTGCAGGTTTTCACTGCTATCATCAATCAGAAGTACGGCATTCGGATCGTCGCTTAATTGCAGGTTCGATGTTATAACCACTTCTTTTACAACACTAAGCTTACGAACGTGTTTCTCCCACGCCGATGCACGTTCTTTTTCTCCTACAATTGAAATTTTCATCGCGTTCTGAATTAGATCATCCACGGAAATCAGGATAAAGCATACCATTTTTTCCGGTAATCTGAAAGATGATCAGCTGAATTGATTAATCCAAATTTGGTTTTAATCGGGCATAATTAATGCAAGAATAAAATAAATAAGGATCATGGTTCCAAGCGACGAAAACACAAGGATGAGCAGAATAATGCGCACAATGGTAGGATCCCATTTAAGGTATTCGCTGATGCCACCGCATACTCCGGCGATCATTTTGTCTGTGCGTGATTTTCTGAGCTTTGCTGGCATGATATCGCTACCTGCTGGTAATAGTTGAACACATATGTATTTGTAGTATAGTACGAATCGAAACAAATGAAGTTTCAAAATAGATCAGCATAACATGAGAAAATCTTTTATAAGAAGCGTCTTGCCGGAGTAAACATCCGGAATATTTGTTCTTCCTGTTGATTTTACTGCGTTTGGAATTTGGTACTCTAATCTTATCACGTTCATACAGCAATCACACATAACCGAGACGGGTAAAAACTAAAGAAGCGGAACCCGTCAGACGGGTTCCGCTATTCTTTCGCAAGCTATGGCTCAGCTTGTTAAAGGTTGATATGCGTACTTGAATAACCTGTGTAGGAGTCTATTACTCTTGAGTTTTCGTTTTCAGAGAATTCCAATGAGAATCTCCCTTCATTATTCGTTGTCGCTCCGGTAGTGCTGCCCTCAATTATAATATTGGCGCCGGTAAGCGGTTGATTGGATTCAGGATCAAAGATTCTGCCATGTTTCATATTGCCTGTTCTTTGAACTTCGATCTTCATTTACCGCTCGATAACTGTTGGGTTATCAATATTAACATGAGTGCCAGGTTGAATAGTCTAAGATCTTTCATTCTCCGGCAATCTAAAAATTATCGGAATTGTAAAATGGACGTTCACCGGTCGTCCCATCTGCATGGCAGGCCTGAATTTCGCAAGACTCACTGCCCGTAATGCTTCTTCATCTGCACCGCCGCCAATTCCCCTTGTAACCCGGGGATAGACTACATCACCCTCTTTATTCACCACAAACTGCACGTAAACTCTGCCCTCAATGCCGGCCTGGCGGGCAGACTCGGGATACCGGACTTCACGCTGAATGGATTCAAGGCCTCCAATCAATTCGGGCATCTGTTCAACCACCGTGAATATATCTTCATTTTCGTAGGGATCATCCAGCGAGAGATCCATTCTGTTCATACCGAGTGTTTCGAGTACGGTATTGTAAGATTCCTCACTCAGATTTGTATTAATTAGGATTACCCCGTCAGAGCCTCGTTCTCCATAATGCTCAATCGCGGTGTCTCCTTTCAGAACATTAACTGACATGATGTGGCCGGGATGTAAATTTTGCAATTGGTCTAGTGCGCTCAGGTTCTGATTTGCCTGCTCTTCATCGCTCATGAAAATAATAATTTGATGAAAACCGCGGGTTCCGTCCCAATCAACATCGGTCATCAGATTAATGTCTTCATTATCAAAAATCTGCTGTGTCTGCATATCGGTACAGGCCATGGCAATTGCTGTGCTTAAAAGTATAACTGTAAATATGGCCAAACTTGCCCGGTTGGGTATGGGTTTATTCCTCGTTTGTTGTGCGATCATTTGGATCCTCTTTTTTAGGTTTGATGATTCCTGAGCCATATTTACGGAAAGTTCCTTGTTGATATTGGTCATTGGCAGAAGCTCCAGCAGGAGAGATGCGTATTTTTTGGGTGACACGCTATCCCCGGAAAGCACAAGGGTATCGCAGCGCATTTCACGGTAATCCAGTAATTCTTTTTTATACATGTGAATGAATGGATGGTACCAAAAAAGCAGCTGTGTGACCAAAACCAGAGAATGTGTTAGAAAATCATTTTGGGTGATGTGTGTAAGTTCATGCCTGATAGCAAGGTTCATCTTTTCAGAATCATTTCGAAGAGAAGACGGAAGCAGGATAACCGGCTTCCGGTAGCCAAATGTGACCGGTACAATGGCATCCTCCAGAAAGCCCGCGCGAATGATCCTGGGGTGAGTTGCAGCCAGCTCCATGTTGACGGTATCGATATTACCGACCTGTTGAAGTGACGAAAAGGGTACATTTTTTTTGAGCTGTCCGATTTGAATCCACTGTACCGAAAGTCTGATTAATAAATAGGCCATTCCGGCTCCGAAAACGAGAGCGATACCAAAATAGAGCCACTCCAAGATACTTATTGCGGAGGTGGTATCAGGGAGAAGGATCATTTCGATGGGTGGAGCGGCAAAGGTCACAAACTTTAGGCCGGATTCAGCTGTTGCTTGTGTTAAAAAAAGAGAACTGTATCCAAGGAGCGCGGCAAGTGCGATCAATCCTGCTGGCAGTGCCAGCAAAATGGCAAGACGTGTGTGGTAATGATATTGGGGGTGAAGAGATGGCAGGCTGCGCAGAATCAGCCATGCTGTGAAAGAGAGAACCGTCCAGATAACAAGTGGCAGCCAGATGAAGTGTATGGCTTGTTCAGAGGCCGAGGAGATCTGAAGAACAATATTTTCCATTATTCATCACCAAGTTTTTCGATCAGCTGTTTAATTTCAAGCCTTTCTTCATCAGAAAGGTTTTCGCTCTGCACCAGTGTTTGGACAAGATCTTTCGGTGAGCCTTTAAAAACCTTATCCACAAGCCTGTCTATGAGGCTAAATCTAACATCATTGGGCTGTATAGCGGCACTGTATATATAACTGCGGCCATCCTGTCGATATTTGAGATATTCTTTATCGGAAAGGTTTTTCATGATTGTCATTACCGTGGTATACGCAATTTCGCGGTATTCCTTTATCTTCTCATGAATATCGGTAACTGATGCCTCGCCAATTTCCCAAACGTGGTTCAGTATTTCCATTTCCGTTTCACCAAGTGGACTCAGTGGTTTTCGCATAACATTTTTCTTTTTATTAAATCTTTAGTACTAATATGGTAGTAAATTAATTAAAAGTCAACAGGCGGCTCGTAATTTTGATAAAGAATATGGAAAGCGGTGCGGGTTCAGGGTAGACTTATAGCGGAAGTGGGGGGCGTGGTATTGAGACCTTACAGGTACATAAAATTCAACATATATTTAGTTAAAATATTTCAAAAGAACGCGAACAAGCTGCGGCCAGAGAGGTTTCTGTCGAATAGTTTAAAAAAATCGGGTGTTTTTAAACCAGTGTTTGGAAAAAAAATGAAATTTCCGTAAATGGGGACTTATGAAAATGAAAATTCTTGAGTCCTTAAAAAATATAACGACAGGCAGTGAATTTGACCCGTCCACATTGAATGATAGTGTTGCATTGCAAACGCAGTGGAGCAGCAACAGCACCAGTTCAAGTAACTTTCAGACACATAAACTTGTTCAGGTAAATCCAAACCGCTTCGAGTTTAAACCTACTATTGGATCCAGAATATTTTCTGCGATCTTTATGATTGCAGGTATCGCGGTGCCCGTCATTTTTTTAAATATTCCGGAACAATCTGGTGATCAACCACCATTATTGGGTATTATCGCTTTTGGAAGTGTTTTTTTTGCTGTTGGTGCCGGCATGTATTATTACCAATCAAGCCCTATTGTTTTTGATAAGCTGGAGGGGTGTTACTGGAAAGGCAGAAAAAAGCCGGACCATAATTTTGGCACGGAACATACAAAAAAACTATGCAGAATTAGAAGTATTTACGCGGTGCAGATACTTAAAAAATTTGTGAGCGGTAACAAATCATCCTACCATTGCTACGAAATAAACCTGGTCATGAAAAATGGAGACAGGCTGAATGTTGTTGCGCATGCCGGTGAAAAAGCAATGAAAAACCATGCTGCGGAACTTGGCAGATTTTTGGGTGTTCCGGTTTGGGATGGCAGCTGATATCTATCGTTTTGGCTTCGTTTTTAAAAGAAAATCCAGTCGGCTTACAGGGAATGGTTTTTTATGGTAGATAAATCCTTCTCCATACTCAAAACCACCGAGATGACCCATCTGTTTCGCTCTTGCCCTTAAAGAGACGAAAAAATCAGGATCAGAGATATAGGTTGCAGGTTCATCACCAGGGTCAGCAACATTAAACTGGGAGCTAAACGCTCTGATTGCCTCTTCTTTTTGATCAATAGTATCGCTGATATCAAAGATAAAGTCGGGTTCAAAAGGCTGGTCCTGCATATAGTGCAGTATGTGTGCTGGCCTGTGAGGCGGCTGTATCTTATTGTTTTTATCCTTTGTTTCAATTTTAATAAGGCCGCTGTAAAAAATAGCATCAATTAACAACCGGGCTGCATTTCCGTGGTCGGGGTGCCGGTCGGCCGGAGCCGGAATGATACAAATATGAGGCTTATAATGGCGTACACTTTGTATGACAGGCAGTTGCAGTTCGCGGGTGTTAATCAACTCTGTATCCGGTAACCCGAGATTTTCACGGGCTTGCAATCCGAGTATTTCTGCGGCTTTTTTTGCTTCCCTGAGTCGTATCTCCGGAGTTCCTCTCGTGCCCATTTCACCTCGTGTAAGATCTATAACGGCTACCTGAAGCCCTTGGTTAACAAGAGATGCCAGTGTTCCGGCACAACTCAGTTCGGTATCATCGGGGTGAGCGCCAAATGCAAGTATATCCATAAGATGAAATGAGGTATAAAATTTCTTAAATATAATGAAACGAAAGAAGCTAATTTACGTATTTCAGTTAAATGCTTTGAATTCGAATATGTGTCGTTTAAGTGTTTTAATTTAAGTGTGTCTTCTTTTTTTTTACTATTTAAATTATAATTATGAGTCGCTTTTTTATAAGCTTATCGGAAGGTACAAAGATTGCATTTTCGGCCATTTGGACGAACAAGACACGTGCCATTCTCACAACCACCTGTATTGTAATAGGAATTGTTTCTGTTACTGCGATGAATACCATTTCCGATGGTATAGACAGGGCATTTGAAGATAGTATGGATATGCTTGGCCGTAATGTGGTCTATGTTGAGAAATGGCCATGGGGATTCGGTGGCGAGTACAGGTGGTGGGAGTACAGAAACAGAAGAGAGATGGATCTGTCCTATGTAGACAGATTGAAAAATCTTACACCTACAGCATCAGAAGTATCTGCATCTGCATCGCGGAGAGTATCCATACGCTTTCAGGAACGCTCAGCGGATGGTGTAACGCTGAGCGGTGTAACGGAAGGCTATTTCAGAACCTCAGCAATTAATATTCAGGAGGGCAGGGTTTTTACGGGTGATGAAATCCAGCGGGTTGCAAGAGTGGTGATATTGGGAGGAACGGTAGCAGACGTATTATTCCCGAATGAGGACCCGCTTGGTAAATATGTTCAAATAAGCGGCCAGCGGTTTACGGTTATCGGTGTGCTTGAAAAACGAGGCAATTTTTTAGGGCTCGAAGATTTCGATAATATGCTTTTAATGCCTGTCTCATCATTTGGCACGATTTTCAGTTTAAGGTGGGGATTACAAATTGCTGTTCAGTTTCCCGATGATGAGTCACTTATTGAAGGGGAATATGAAGTAATTGGAGCAATGAGGCAAATACGTCAGCTCGATCCACTCGATGATAACGATTTTGCCATAAATAAGGCCGGGCTATTCGAGCAGGAGTTTCAGGGCATGAAAGTTGCCATTTACGGCATAGGTATTTTCTTAACCGGACTTGCTCTGTTTGTTGGAGGTATAGGTGTGATGAATATCATGTTTGTATCCGTAAAGGAGCGAACAAAAGAAATTGGCATACGCAAGGCTGTTGGTGCCAAATCATGGGAAATTCTACTCCAGTTCCTGATGGAATCCATCGTGATCTGTATCATCGGAGGGGTGATCGGGGTATTACTTTCCCTTGGTGTAACCCACTTGCTGAATCAATTTTTTGTGGCCTACATGGATTGGACTACCGTAGCAAATGCCATTTTTATATGTGCATTTGTCGGAATTTTATTCGGCTACCTGCCCTCCAGCAGGGCGGCGAAATCAGACCCAATTGAATCACTCCGTTATGAGTAAATATATCGTTTTATGAATATCATTGAAGTTTTTCGGCAGGCGTTCGATTCTATTCGGGCAAATAAACTAAGATCGTCCCTTACTTTGCTGGCTATCTCTGTAGGTGTATTTGCGATAATCAGTGCGAATACCGCGGTGCTTGTGCTGGATACCTATTTCAAAGATACACTCAGTTTAATGGGTGGTGATGTGATTACGGTGTCCAAATTCCCGGCTATCCAAATGGGGCCTACCGACTGGGATCAGTACCGGAACCGGCAGGATATAACCATCGCCCAGATGGAAAGGCTGCAGGGCATCACTCGAGCTGCCACTGGAATTGGGCCTAACCGTACCTACAGAACTACACGTGTCTCTTTTGAGGATATCGAAACGGAGCCCAATATAGGCATCAGGGGAGGCAATGAGAATTACCTTGCAAACAATGCTTACAATATTGATGATGGCCGTAATTTTTTACCCGAGGATATCGATTACGCAAGGCCGGTGGCAATCATCGGCGCTGATGTTGCGACAGCGTTGTTTGAGAGAAGAAATCCTATCGGGAACACCATTCGTATAGAGGGGCGCCCTTATACCGTAATTGGTGTGACTGAAGCAAAAGGAAACGTCTTTGGCAGTACTTTAGACCGGTTTGTAGTAATACCCTATACAAATCTCGCCGGAATATACGGAAGAAATCAAAACATAGGGATCCAGGTCAGGGCTGGTTCCATTGAACAGGTCGCATCAGTTATTGATGAGCTTACAGGCATATTAAGGGCCATCAGAAAAGTTGACCCTGTGTCTGATAATGACTTCGAAATTACGACAAATGAATCGTTGACCGGCGTTTTTGACCAGTTTACAGGCCTGCTTTACCTCATTGGATTTGTAATCGGAGGAATTGTACTGCTTGGAGCAGGAATTGGAGTTATGAATATCATGCTGGTTTCTGTAACCGAGCGAACAAGGGAAATAGGTGTCAGAAAAACCGTTGGAGCTACCCGGAAAACGATTGTATATCAGTTTCTTATGGAGTCGATTGCCATTTGCCAGATCGGTGGTGTGATTGGAATTCTTGCCGGTGTAGGCCTTGGCAATCTTGCCGCTCTTTGGCTCGAATCCGGAATTGTAATACCATGGAGCTCTGCAGCAGCAGGGGTGATTTTAATGACAATCGTTGGGATTCTTTTTGGTGTTTACCCTGCATATAAAGCTGCTATGTTAGACCCGATCGAGAGCCTGCGTTACGAATAAATCTGTTCGATTATACATCATCACTTAAGAGCTTCAAAAGTACTCTTCTTGTCCCAAGTGACCCATTAAGGAGCGAAGGAGGGGAACATCTTGTTCGGTATTTAATATCGAATTCAGTTAATTAAGATTTCGCATTCTGTTGAATACCGTGAGTATGTGACTTTACGTTCTCTATAAGTAAATCAGGATGACTATCCTCATTATCGTGTCAGCATTTACCCGATATTAACTTCGGACATAATGTGGCATGCAAATTAAAACAACCATATTCATGCATCAACATTTTGCAACCCGCATCAGGTTTCACGCAACACTAATCCAACCAGTTCTGTCCGCCGGAACCCATTGTGA
>SKKO01000045.1 GCA_007123715.1 Balneolaceae bacterium
CTCTTAGCGAAACCACAAGCAGAGGAACCGTATGCGGGAAATCCGCTCGTACGGGTCTGTGGGGGAGCGGGGAGGTAACGAACCGCTCTACCCGGAGATATCGCAAATCGGATATCAAATGAATGTAGATCAAACCGTCTTGGAATAAGCTGTTTTATGACGCTTTTGTGTGAGATACTCATCAAAAACCATCGCGATGTTTCTCAGGAACAGCCTGCCGGCTGGTGTAATTTTAAAGCCATTATTCATCAAACTAAGAAGTCCGTCAGCCTCAGGTTCTTTAAGCCGTTCAAGTTCCGCACTGAATTTTTCTTTGAATACCAGGCCGGTTTCATCCAGAAAACGGTCATAATCAATTGCACCCCGGCACATAATCTGCATGATTACTTTTTTGCGGATTTTATCTTCCTCAGACAATTCTACTACTTTTTTTACAGGCAGTTTTCCGGAATCGAGCCGTTCATAATAATTATTCAGGTCCTTCTCATTCTGGGCATATAGATTCTCATTTTGTGATATGCTCGACATTCCCAGTCCCAACATTTCAAGCTCGGCCCGGGTACTGTAGCCCTGAAAATTACGGTGCAGTGTTCCTTCTTTAAGTGCAATACTCAGTTCATCGCTCTCTTTGGCAAAATGATCCATTCCGATGTAGTTGTATCCGGCCCGGGTAAGATAATCAACTGCAAAAACAAGAAGGTTCAGCTTTTCTTCGGATGTGGGCAAGTCTGCCTCATTCAGTAATTTTTGAGACGGCATTATGGAAGGGATATGAGCATAGCTGTAGACGGCAAACCGGTCGGGGTCCAGGCTCAAAACATCATCAATACTTTTCTTGAAAGAGGCAAGGGTTTGCTTGGGCAAGCCGTAAATCAGATCGATATTGATATGTTTGATGTCATGTTTACGGAGTAAATCAGCCACGAATCTGGTTTGCTCAAAAGGCTGAATACGTCTGATTGCCTCTTGTACGTCATCATTTGTATCCTGAACACCCAAAGATGCCCGATTGCAGCCAATCTCTTTCAGGGCAAGGATATGATCCTCACCCACTCTGCGCGGATCAATTTCCACACTGAACTCCGCATCAGGATGTATGTTGAAGTAGGAATGAATGGATTTTCCAAGCCTGCGAAGCTGTTCAGGGGTAAGGAAAGTTGGTGTTCCGCCGCCAAAATGGATTTGATGAACGTCTGTTTCCGGGTGCAGGGTTACCTTTCGCAACTCCATCTCTTTTTCGAGATAATCAAGGTAAACATCTCCGCGATCCTGGTCTTTTGTAATGATTTTTGTACATCCGCAATACCAGCAAAGTGAAAAACAGAAAGGGATATGAAAATAAAGAGAAATGGACCGGGGAACAGACTGCCTTTCGGATACATCTTTATCAATCAAACCTTTATCAAAAGAGTCTGTGAGCTGCAATGCAGTAGGATAGGATGTATACCTCGGGCCGGGTACATTATATTTGTGTATAAGCCCGAATACATCTGACTGATAAAACTTCACGTATTTGATATGGGTTTATTCTTGAAAAAGGATATCAAAACCACCATCTGTGGTAAGACGGAGGTTTTCAGCCCTTCCTTTTTCCACAAGTTCTGTTAAAGTGGTATTCTCAAGCATACCTCTGATAGCATCCCGGGTTTCCGCCCATTTTTCATGCAGCGGACATGGATTTTTTATGCCGCAGCCCGGAAGGCCAAGAGCGCACTCGGTTAAAAGCTGTTCACCATCGATAGCGAGAACAATATCCATCAGCTGCACAGTATTGCCGGGCCTGTTGAGACGAATGCCGCCATTTGGCCCTTTAAAAGACTCAAGAATACCCTCAGCTGTTAATTGCTGAAGAATTTTTGTTAGAAAGTGAAACGAGATTTCAAGTTTATCACTCATTCTCTTAATTGGAATGAACTCCCCTTCTTTTTTTGATGCGAGATATAACGATGCCCTCAAGCCATATACGCATGATTTTGATAGTAGCATAGGTGAATATTTAGATTATTTGGACTCTTTTATCTTAATATAGGAAATTCAGATTTTTAATGCCTTAATAGTTTAAAAAAACAAGATGTTTTATATCAATTTTAGAATGAAAATTTTGGCTCAATGCCGGTTTCTATGGATACCGCATGCGTACCGCTGAATATGTTTTAGGTTCAGTATCCCCGAATCCCGCATTATTTTTCATGTATCCTGAAAGAAAGTTGAAACAGCCGTAATGAAGGCAAAACCGGTAGAATTGAGGCCAGCATCACCCAAATATAGATATTTCCGGGAGTGAATGAGGGTGGCCAGTAACCGCTTATCATAACCAGCGTTGCTATGACCATCAGAGTTGTGAACGTGAAAAAAATCTTGGCAAAATGCCCTATACCGGGCAAATAGACCTCTATAAAAATAACGGAAAGAATACCAAGGAGGAGTACATGGAGGTATAACACCCGTAACCCATGTTCGCCCGGCCAAATATCAGCCGGAAAAATGGCAGCGATCTGAAACAAAATTTTTACAGCAATCAACGTAATGACTGTTTTCCATAAAAAACCGGAAAAGCCACCAGATTTTATGAAATGAAAGAGATGGATCAACAGCGAAACAGAGATCAGGATAAACCCAATGGTTCCGGTAATGAGCATGGCGGGTGAAACCAATGATTGTGCCAGACTGAAGGGGAAAATCATCATGGAACCAAAAAGTATGGGGATCCAAAGCCAGCCGGATTTAACAGAAAGTTTTCCGGGATCAGAAAAGCACCACATTATTCCCAGTAATCCGGTAACGGTGAAGCCTTCAGTAAAAACGGCAAGGAAAAAATGGGTCATGGCCGCGGCAATCAGCGGGCTGTCGATGTTGGTAAACTGAAAAACGGAAACACCCCAGGCACCCAGTGAACTGATGATGAGTGCAAGCAGTGCTGAATCAAACAGTGTGAGGGGGAGTGTGTTTTCTGCGTTTTTGCGTTCCCGGTAATAAAGCCATGCAAACCAATACCAGGTAATCATTACCAGGCCCGATATGATTGCAGCAAGCGGCAGGAAAGCCGGGCCGATGTGAACGGAACGATAACCATATAGCAGGAAAAACGGGTATGACAAAAATCCAAGAAAAAGCATGGTATAGAGACACCAATTAAATCGTCTGACCTTTGAGACATCGGATTTGCTCACAAGCTGCATAGTCATCCATACCATAATGGGCGGACAAACCCAGTTAAAAAACATGAGATGGGAGTGAGCGTGACGGATATTGGCAAAATGAAGCCAGTCCGGTAATGGATAAAGCATTCCGTACCGGTATATAAAACCCGTAATGCCTGCAATGATAAAACTCAGCAGAGCCAGCTTCCATATATGTTTGAAATGAGACATTTTTTA
>SKKO01000312.1 GCA_007123715.1 Balneolaceae bacterium
AGTGGTACCCTAATTGAAGCTCTGCCCGGGATGAATGCAGGCTGCTCGTTGATAATATTAGTTTTAAAGGGCCAATAATTGATTGGGCACCTATGGATATCGAACCCGCATATATTAAGTCGTTATCAGTAAAATTAATATTCCAATTTTGAAGGAATCTGCCGGCATAAAAATCAAAACCGATAAATCTGTGCCTGAAAGGTTCGAATTGAATTCCCACAGATCCCATTTGGATATTACGTGATGTCAGTTCAAACCTCCTTGCACCGGCAAAACGGGTGTAATCAAGTAATGGATCAAAGCGGTTTGGCGATGACCAATAATCCCAGGGTAAATCCCGGCCAGTAGTATAAGAAAACCAAAAAGTGTTTGTTAAAGAAATATTGCTGTGAACCGGATAAAATCCCTGGTAATACAGCTGTGTTGAAGAAAAATTTATTGGACTGAATAAAAATTCATCGCTTAAATATCCTTCCAAGACAATTTTTCCCCCGGTTGTTGGATAACCCCGTCTATTCAGGTTATCCCGGACAAACCGGAAAAAAAGTGAATGATAATCTTCTGATGTTGTACCAATCAATTCTTTATTGATTTTATTGGTATGATTGTTTAAATCTTTCCTGATTCCCAATACAAACAGATTCTGGTTGCTGAAATAATTTCCCGCAGAAATCTCAGCCCTGAAAATTTCATTTTTAAAACGCGATATACCCACGCCATCCAGATACCAGTCAACGTCTTCTGTTAAAAAGTGAAGGGATGTAAGCATGGCAAAACGAGAACCGAGTGCACCATAATAAACATGATCGGCACCGATATTAATTCTGCTCCCAAGCCTGGCTTCAATTCGTGATAATGAACCTTTGTGTAATAAATCCCTGAAACTTGTTTCAAGTAATATTGAAGCCTGCGTTCCGGATTCATATCTCAAACCGACTTTAAAAACATTGGTTGTGTTTTCGACAATATTTATTTCGAGGTTATAATAATAATCATCCTCATTTGGCCTGATTCTGTACGTAACATGATCTATATATTGTGAGCTGTAAAGGCGGGTCACCTTTTCCTCAATAATATCGGGATTCAGGTTTACACCTGGTGTAAAATCCAATAACCGCAGAATAAATTCATCATCAACAAGGGTATTTCCATTTATTACAACTTCATTGACAGGTAAAGAACCGGTTGCCCCAATTCCAGGCCTGGGTGGAGGAGGATAGCTTTGCATCGCGGCGATTTCACGAAATTTTTCAATATGTTTTTGCCCGTATCTTCGCCCGATTTCAAGAAATAGTTCTGCCCTGCCAAAATCAGCAGGAGAGTAAGAATGAAGATCATCAACTTCAATGATATAATCAGCCAGTTTTTTCTGAATTTCATTGTAGTCCTGAATCCGGAATATCACACTTTGATTCAAAATAGTCGCAAGAGTGTTCAGGCTGTCTTTAGGCAAAAGGGGTAAACTAACATCCACCGCAATCGTGTATGTAGCACCCATTTCAATGGCATCTTCTACGGGAATATTACGGATTAAACCTCCGTCTATGTACATTTTATCGCCAATAGGGTGTGGTGCGAAAGCTGACGGAATAGAGATACTGGCACGCAAGGCATCCGGTAGATAACCGGAACGAAAAACTTTAGCTTGCCCTGTTTCTATATCTGTGGCAATTGCTGCGAAGGGAATAGGGAAAAGATTAAAATCATCAGTACCATGCACATTCCAGGCTAGCCTGGAAAGAAAAGTATAGATATTTTGGCCAGAGATAATACCCATCGGCAGATCAATTTTTTTTTCACTAACCGGAAAAGAAGCAATTGTCCGCCCTTCGATCAATTTTTCGTAATTAGAAATGTATCTTCTGTCTCTTGATTCGTTAAAAAGGTCAATAAAATTGTTTGACAACGCAATCTCAGACAATTGTTTGGCTGTGTAACCTATCGAATATAAACCACCCACAAGGCTTCCCATACTTGTTCCGGTAATAAAGTCAATACGAACACCGGCTTCTTCCAGCGCTTCCAGTATTCCGATATGTGCAATTCCAAGGGCACCACCTCCCGAAAGTACCAGGCCAACCCGAACAGTATCAGCCTCCTCAATCTCAAAGCTTTTGGCATTGAGATGAATAGGGAAAAAATTTGAAGCTAGAATGATTGTGATGATGGTAAAAAATACTCTCTTGCAGGCTGAAGTTTTCATATACCCGATATGCCTTATCTTTTAACGTGTAAAGAAGTTAGTGTTTACATAGAACGATTGTAAATGTTTGGCATTACTTTAAAAAAACAAAATTCATGGTTTCTTGATTTCAAAGCCCTCTTTTTCCAATATTTGCCCGGCTCTTCCGCGATGAGAGCCCTGTAGCAATATAGTCTTTCCATCAATGTAGCCACCCGTACCACATGCACTTTTTAGTTTTGATTCCAGTTTTTCAATTACCTGTGGATTGTGCTTGATCCCGGTAATCACCGTAATCGGTTTTCCTGTGGCGGGATTACGTTTCTGATCTATTGTTAATAACAATGTAGTTATACCTAATTGTTTAAACTTATTTTCTTATGAAACTTATAATATAATAACCGAATATGGCAAATGGTATATGAATTCCAATCGATATGATCCAATACCAGGCAGGGTAGGGAGCTGTTACCAGATCGATAAAAGATACAAGCAAGAGCACAAGAGCGGCTGCGATAATAAACTTTAGCTCTATTGAAAAATAGATTAATTTTATTACGGCACCGCAGAAAAAGCTGCCTGCCAAAACCGCAATAACTTTTCCGGTTAAAAATACGGAAGAATCAATCAGTTCTTTTCCAGGTTCAAAATGAGTAGAGCTGTTTGAATAATCAACAGGGTTCAGTATAAAATTTAGCTGATTCATAAAAGCAATAATGGCAATCCCGCTTATGATACCAAAACCAGATGCTGCAATTTTCCAGATAGTTTGTTCAGTTATTAATGCTTTCAATATTCTTACTTTTCTAACTATTTGATTTAAAATAAACTCATTATGTTATCTCTGTGTTTAAGGGCATGCTAAAAATAGTTAAATTTAGTACCATACGTCAGTTTAAAAACAAAAGGAGAATATCTTGCAGACTATTAAGATGGACATATTAGGATTATCAACAAGCCCAAGCAGTGGCGGGGCTTACGCCTTAATTCTCTCGGAAATGAACGGCAACCGGAGATTGCCTATCATTATTGGTACATTTGAAGCGCAAGCCATTGCACTGGAACTTGAGAATATTAAACCGCCGCGGCCTATGACTCACGACCTTTTAAAAAACCTTGTTCTCAGTTTTGACTCAAAAGTGAGTAAAGTTGTTATTAATGACTTAAATGAAGGTACTTTTTTTGCTC
>SKKO01000195.1 GCA_007123715.1 Balneolaceae bacterium
ATTATATGAGGAACAGATAACGCTTGCTGCAACTGTTAGTCAGATGGGGCTTAAGGTTAAATTGTTAGATAACACTTTTAATCTCCCGATATTTTTTATCCCTCAAAGCGGGGATATAAAAAAACAAATTGAAAAATATGGCAATGCCAAATCCATCCATTACCATAAAATATTCAAAAATGTATATGGCCAAAATCCTCTTAAGGGATTTTTGAATGGTTTGGAGAATGGGAGAAAAATCAATTTGAAGTTAGAAGAATTTGAAGTAGTTAAGAAAGCAAGTAATCTTAAAATACTGAAGCACAGGATATTACAGTTATATAAGCATTACTTGATAAATGCATAATAAGAGAAAATGAATAGGGGATCAATCCAGTTCCTTAATGGCTGCTGCAAGTTCACTCAGTGATTTTTTAGCATCACCAAAAAACATTTGGTTTTTCTCACTGTAGAAAAGGTCATTATCTATTCCTGCATACCCAGGATTCATACTCCTTTTAAAAACAATGGTTCGCCTTGCTTCATCTACATTCAATATTGGCATGCCATAAATCGGGCTGCCGGGGGATGTTTTTGCGGCAGGATTTACCACGTCGTTAGCACCGATTATGAGTACCACGTCTGTGGATGGAAATTCAGGATTAATTTCGTCCATATCCTTGAGCTGATCATAAGGTACATCTGCTTCCGCAAGCAATACGTTCATGTGTCCGGGCATACGTCCTGCCACAGGATGTATGCCGTATTTTACCGTTACGCCCCGCTCCTCGAGAAGATTTGCTACCTCTTTCAGTGCATGCTGTGCCTGCGCAACTGCAAGTCCGTAGCCGGGTGCGATCACCACTTTTTTGGCATAGGCGCATTGAATAGCCACATCATCCGGAAATGTTTGCTGGATCGATTTATCCGTATCGCCGGTCACTACAGATCCTGCTGCGTCACCGCCAAAGGCACCGAATAGTACATTGGTGAGTGTTCGGTTCATGGCTTTGCACATGATGTTTGTCAGAATTAATCCCGCTGCTCCAACCAATGCGCCGCTGATAATGAGCAGGTTATTACCAACCACAAAACCAGCCATGGAGGCAGCAATCCCGGAATAAGAGTTGAGCAGTGAAATAACTACAGGCATATCAGCCCCACCGATTGGCAGCACAGTGAGTACCCCAATAAGCAAAGCAATACCAAACAGCAACCAGAAGGCTAATTGATATTCCGGATCTACAGCAAACCAGCCGACAAATCCGAATGCAACAAATGTTAACACAAGATTGATGATATTTTGTCCCGGCAGTGCAATTCGCCCGCCACCTACATACCCGCTCAGTTTGCCAAAAGCCACAAGGCTTCCAGTAAATGTGATGGAGCCGATCAGGATACTAAGACCGATGGTAATGAGGCTCTGAAGTTCGAAAAAATTCGGGTCCATACGGCTGAATTCCCCCCAGGCAACCAATGCCGATGCGCCACCTCCCGATCCGTTAAACAGGGCAACCATTTCTGGCATGGCTGTCATTTGTACTTTTTTGGCAGCGAAAATCCCTATAACAGAACCTATCAAAACTCCGGCAATAATATATTCAAAACTAATAATTTCACGGTCGAACAGGGTAACCACCACACCAAGCAACATTCCAAAAGAAGCGTACTGATTCCCGGAGCGTGCAGTGGCCGGTGAATTCAGTCTTTTGATGCCAACGATAAAAAAACCGGTTGCAATGAGGTATGCTATTTGAATAGCATCAGGTAAAATGTTTTGGATAAATTCAGGGAAAAATTGGCTCATTGCTCATCCTCCTTTTTTTTCCTGAACATTTCCAGCATGCGGTCAGTAACCATAAATCCACCCACAACATTTATCGTGGCAAAAATGATGGCTGCTAAACCGATCCATTGTGAATACACGCTTTCAGAGCCCCCTGCAATGATCAGGGCACCAATCAACGTGATGCCGGAAATTGCATTGGCGCCAGACATCAGAGGTGTGTGAAGCGTTGGCGGCACCTTGGAAATAAGTTCAAAACCGACAAAAGCGGCCAGAACAAAAATGAAGAGGTTAAAAATAAGGTCTTCCATTTTAATAGTAATGAGTCATGAGTATTGAGTTATGAGATTAATTGAGAGACACAGTTTGTTAAATTAGATAACAAATTTCAGTACTGAGCCTGAGTCAAAATCCCAACCTGTATATTATATTCAATTATTTTCGAGTACAAATGGAGAAATGACATCGCCATCATGTGTGATGGTTGCATTTACGATAATTTCATCTTCAAAATTGAGGTTGGGTTTCCCATCCTCAATCAGGAGGTTCAAAAGCGATAAAATATTTTTTGCATATAGTTTGCTCGCATGGTGTGCAAGTGAGCTTGGAAGATTAAGCGGGCCAACCACTAAAACCCCATTGTGGATATTTGTTTCGCCCGGTTTTGTGAGTTCACAGTTCCCGCCTTGTTCAGCTGCAATATCTACCACAACGGAGCCGGGGTTCATATCATCGACCATAGCTTTGGTTACAAGAAGGGGGGCCGGCCTGCCGGGAATGAGCGCAGTTGTGATGACAATATCCGATTTTTTTACGTGCTGATGAATGACTTCCCGCTGCCTTTCTTTATTCCTGTCGGATAGTTCTTTCGCATAACCGCCCTTTGTTTCAGTATTTTCCTCTTCAAGGGGAACTTCAACAAATTTTGCTCCAAGGCTTTCCACCTGTTCTTTTACTACCGGGCGCACATCAAAAGCTTCCACGATGGCACCAAGCCGTTTTGCAGTTGCAATGGCCTGCAAACCTGCTACTCCGGCTCCCAGAACCAATACCCTGGCCGGAGGTATAGTTCCGGCGGCGGTCATCATCATGGGCATATATTTATCCAGAGTGCCGGCACCAATAAGCGCAGCTTTGTACCCGGCAATGTTGCTCATAGAAGAGAGGGCATCCATTGACTGTGCCCGGCTAATTCTCGGGATGGTGTCCATCGCAAGGGAAGTGATTTTCTTTTTTTTAAGGTGCTCAACGTATTCCTTATTCTGAAGTGGCCAGATAAAAGACACAAGAATCGCTCCCGGTTTTAAAGAATCTATTGCTTCCTGAATGGGCGCCTGTACAGCCAGCAGCAGGTCACAGGTTTTGATGACGCTCATGCGGTTTTTTTCAACAATAGCACCGGCAGCAAGATAATCACTATCCGTGTAGCTCGATGACAAACCTGCACCGCTTTCCACAGTTACCTTAAGGCCCATGGCTATGAGCTTTTGTGATACTTCGGGTGTGAGAGCTACGCGTTTCTCATTACGTGCAGCTTCTTTACAAACTCCAATAATCAAATTAATCCTCCATTGTCA
>SKKO01000267.1 GCA_007123715.1 Balneolaceae bacterium
AAAATCATTGCCGGCCACATTGCCGCAACATGCCACTACTCCATTGTGGGATGTCTGGCGGATAACCGTGTCCAGCACAGCCCCTCCGGCGGTATCGAGTGCTGCAATCCAGCGTGACGATAGCAGCGGTTTTTCAGGAATTGCCATTACCTCCTCCCAGCTTATGACCTCAGCCGCGCCAATTGTTTTCAAAAAACCGGCCTGATCAGCTTTTCCTGTTGCAGCAACAACTCTGTATCCCAGGGCACTTAAAAGTGCCACACCAAATGAGCCCACAGCACCGGTTGCACCTGTTACAAGCACATTTCCATCACCGGGTTTAATATTGAATCTGAGAATTTTCTCAGCCCCGATTGCTGCTGTTAATCCGGATGTCCCGGTCATCATACTCTCCTTAAGCGTAAGCCCGCCGGGAAGAGGGATCACCCAGCCGGCCGGAACCGAAATGTACTGTCCAAACCCACCTGGTGTGTTCATGCCAAGATCGTAACTTGTAACAATCACCTTGTCACCTTCATTAAAGCGTTTATCCCGGCTCGCTACCACAACTCCGGCCGCATCAATTCCCGGTGTAAACGGGTAGGATTTGGTAATGCCCCGATGGCCTGTCGACGACAGTGCATCCTTATAATTAAGGGAAGAATAATGAACCCGGATCAAAAGATCATTTTTGGGTAGGCTGCCGGTGTTAATTTCTCTTACTGACTGGGAGAAAATTTCGCCATCTTCAAATGCTACCAATGCTTTGTATGAAATTTCCTTCATCATCAGATAATTGATTTTCCGGTTAAGACGATTCTATGTTAATCAAAATAATGAGATTCTACAGAGCATTGAATGATAGTTAATGACTCTGTTTTTGGCTTATTATAATAAAGCATCTAACAAAAATTATCTAAATATGAGAGTTATTACTCTCTTTTTGGCATTATTATTACATCTTTTTATCTCAGAGTCTGCCCGTTCTCAATCTTCAACTCCTTATGTAGTTCCACAACTAAATGGCCCCATTACGTTCGACGGTAAAGTTGAAGATGCCGCCTGGGATGCCATCGAACCGTTGCCTTTGGTTACCCACTGGCCTTCTTTTGGTGACCCGGTTGATCAGAGTGAAACTCAAATCAGAATTGCCCATGATGAGCAGTATCTCTATGCAAGTTGCCGGTGTTTTGGTGATCCTGAAAAAATCAGTGCGCCTACATATAAACGAAATGAAGTCAATATGTCGATGGATGGTCTAACAATTGCTTTAGACACATTCAACGATAATGAAAATCTTCTCTGGTTTAACGTAACTCCCACCGGATCAAGAACCGATGGCTCGGTTAGCAATGATGCACAAGGGCCGGCACCTGTTAATCTTTTTTGGAACACCATTTGGGAGGCTAAAGCAGAATTTACTGATGATGGCTGGACAATGGAAATGCGCATCCCTTTCAGCAGTATTCGGTTTGAAAGTGACAACGGCCGGGTGGAAATGGGGTTGATTGCTTACCGATACTCAGCGCATAATGTAACCATGCAAATATTTCCGGAAGTCCCACCAAACTGGGGATTTTGGAGTTTCTTGAAGGCCTCACAATCTCAAAAAGTAGTACTGAATAATGTTGAAAACCGAAATCCCGTTTTTATCACTCCCTATCTGCTGGGAGGATTGAACAGGGCTGCAAGTTTGAATCCTGAAACCGTTGAATACATACATGACACAGACCTGACCTACGAAGCCGGAATGGACATAAAATTGGGATTGTCTGATAATCTAACCCTTGATCTGACACTCAATACCGATTTTGCCCAGGTTGAAGCCGACGACCAGCAAGTGAACCTGACACGGTTTTCGCTGTTTTTCCCGGAGCGGCGTCAGTTTTTCCTGGAGCGTGCGGCTATTTTCGATTTCTCTTTCGGAGAGCATGATCGATTGTTCCATAGCCGGAGAATCGGATTAAGCGATGGCCAGCCACTGCGGATTATCGGTGGCGCCAGGATGATTGCCCGTACAGGGGGATGGGATCTAGGGCTTTTATCGATACAGACTGCCAGGGATTTGGGCCTTCCCTCAGAAAATCACAGCGTTATTCGTTTTCGCAGGCAGGTTTTTAATCCTCAATCGTATGCCGGAGGAATGGCAACAAGTAGGATTGATGAATCCGGCAACTACAACATTTCCTATGGGCTCGACGGAATATTCAACATTTGGGGTGATGATTTTCTGAACATCAATGTTGCTCAAACCGCTGATAGCGACTTAAAAAACTCAACAATAGATCATCAATCCATACGGCTGCAAACCGAATGGGAGCGCAGAAGTTATGCCGGCTTGAGTTACAATTTCAGTTATAACTATTCGGGCAGCCATTATGAACCGGCTATGGGGTTTCAATTGAGGTCGGATTATATGCGGTTTGGAGAACGGATTTCATGGGGTTGGATGCCGGATAACTCTTCCCTGCAACGTATTCGGGCTTCGATGAACGGATTAATTTATATGAGAAATGCAGACGGAAGCCTTGAAACATCAGAATTTGGACCCTCGGTTGAATTGACATGGAGGCGTGGTGATTTTGCCACCGCAGAAGTTTTATTTATAACTGAAGATTTAACCCTGCCTTTCCAATTGGCTGGTGATGTGGAGATTCCGGACGGCCGATACAGGTATCCTGTAATTCGGGCAAGATATGATACACCGCGGGGAAAATCATTGAGGGCTATAATCACAGTCAGTGGTGGTGGTTTTTTTGATGGAACCCGTTTTACCGGCAGCATTCAACCGACCTGGGATCCTTCAAGGGTAGTAAACCTGAGCCTGTTTTATCAGTTAAACAAAATTAATTTTTCTGAACGGAGCCAGGATCTCACAACACATATCGCACGCTTCAGAACTGAACTTACCCTCAATACCAAAATCACACTTTCATCCTTCATCCAGTATAACAGTGCCGGAGACATCGGGGTGTTAAATGCCCGCTTCCGGTACAACCCAAGAGACGGCAACAATTTTTACATTGTATTCAATGAAGCAATTAATACAAACCGCGGCAGATTAACGCCGCAACTACCGTTATCTGAAAACCGTGCCGTGTTGCTGAAGTATGATTATACCTTTTAAATTTTTCTGATAAACTTTCACTCCTGGTTCACTGCTCATGGAATGAAGGTGTTTCAAATCAATATTTTTGTTTTGATTTTTTTGCCAAACAGGTTAGATTATATAAGGTTTTTTTGCCCGCCCCCGGATCATCAAAAATTATATAAGCATCGTTATCTCATCTTTTGCCTTAAAAGACCATTATTTTTTTGAAATTACGCATTTTAGCGGTATTTTTGTGCGTCTAAG
>SKKO01000250.1 GCA_007123715.1 Balneolaceae bacterium
CCACATCCAGGATAGAATGACTGTTTTCTGAAACCCCATACGGCTGCACTGGATGCCCTTCGTTGTCGATGTTTAAAAAGCGCGGGCCGGTATAGCCAATATGCATCCAAACAGAAGCCGACCCGGGGCCGCCATTAAAGGAGAAGATAATGGGCCTGCGGGAAAGGTCGGTAACATCCGTGCGCCGGTAATAGACGTAAAAAAGAGATGCCAGCGGCTTGCCGTCTTCACCCCAAACCGGTTGGGTGCCCGCTTTTGCGCGATAGGGTATCCTTTCGCCATTTATTGTTACATAATCATCGGTTTTCACATAGCTGTCGATTTCCAGAAACCGTTCCTGCGCACTGCCTGTCGAAAGAAACAGGATTGTTATTGATAAACTGATAAGAAGAGTGAACGCGGTTTTCATAAAATGGTTGAATGATAAATTTTTGATTCTGGAATTCAATATAAATGGAGCCGGTTTTAGCTGCAAAATCTTTTGTTTTTAAAACTTTTATTCTTTGCTTTATATTGATCAAACTTTGAACCTGCGATAATCCTGATAATGGGAATATTTATCTGGCTCCTTTTTGTGGTCATGCTCATCGTCTGGATGACGGTACGGTATAACCTGCACCCTTTTCTCGCCTTATTGGCCGGAGCTATTCTGATGGGATTTGCAGCCCGGCTTGAGGCGGCCATTCTTGTGGGCGCCCTGGCTGATGGGTTTGGCGCCACACTTCGTGGGATCGGAATTGTAATTGCTTCTGGTGCCATAATAGGGGAATATCTCGACCGGAGCGGAGGCGCAAGGGTATTGGCCGGTAAAATCCTCGAAAAAGTGGGTGAAAAAAATTCACCACTTTCTATGGGAATGACCGGTTACATCGTTTCGATTCCCGTTTTTTGCGATTCCGGGTTTATTGTGCTTTCTGCACTGAACAAGGCCATTGCCAAACGCTCCGGAATCTCGCTGGCTGTGCTGGCGGTTGCACTGGCGTCGGGTCTCTATGCTACGCATGTATTTGTGCCGCCTACCCCCGGTCCGCTGGCGGCGGCGGCAACTCTCGGTGCCGATATTGGCTGGGTGCTTATTCTGGGACTCATCGTTTCGATTCCGGTAATGGGTGCAGCCCTGGTTTGGGCTACACGTTATTGCAAAAAATATACGATCGAATTCGAACTGAAAGAAGAAGAGACCGACGCTGTTTTCTTGCCCCCGCCGTTCCTCCTGGCAGTTACACCCATTCTCACACCCATCCTTCTCATTGCGCTGAAATCAATTGCGGAGCTCCCGGCAAAACCATTCGGTGAAGAATGGATATATAATGCGTTTCGGTTTATGGGAGACCCCATTATTGCGCTGCTAACGGGAGTATGCCTCGCCTTTTTTATGGTACGGGGCGGCGAGAAACGCATTCAAAACAGCTGGCTTGAGGAAGCCCTGAAAAAAGCGGGAATTATTATTCTCATAACCGGGGCCGGCGGGGCATTCGGAGCTGTGCTAAGAGAAACCGACCTCGGTGAGTTTGCCGCACGCTTTGCGGAAATAGGGGGCCTTGGGGTACTGATCCCTTTCATTGTTGCGGCTTTCCTGAAAACCGCACAAGGTTCATCAACTGTTGCCATCATCACCGCAGCAGCCATCACAGCACCGCTTCTTGAACCTCTCGGTTTTGATTCCACTCTCGGCAAAGCCCTTGTAGTATTGGCGATCGGCGCCGGATCACTGACGGTATCTCATGTTAATGACAGTTACTTTTGGGTGGTTGCCAAATTCTCTGAAATGGATACGGCAACTGCTCTTAAAACCCATACCATCTCTACATTGATTATGGGAATCACGGGACTATTGACTATCCAGTTGCTCGCCTGGCTGCTGGTTTAACTTGCAGCCAGCCGGATTGATTTGGTATCCACTCATTGTAAATAGGGGTATGAACCGGATGGGCACAAACGGTCAACAACGTTGAAACTTTGTCGACCAGGAGACGTTTGCACCATCTTAGGGTCTTGGGGCGGGTTTTTGCAATTTATTCTCCGAACAACGCTTTTACAAATGTAACCCGGTCAAATACCTGTAGATCCTCAATCTGTTCACCCACACCGATGTATTTTACCGGAACGCTCAGCTCATTTGAAATACCGATTACAATTCCGCCTTTTGCGGTTCCGTCAAGTTTGGTAAGTACAAGTCCGGTTATCTCCACCACATCGGTGAAGGCTTTGGCCTGCAGCATGGCGTTTTGTCCGGTTGAGGCATCCAGAACCAGCAAGATTTCGTGCGGTGCGCCGTCTACCACTTTACCCATAACCCTTTTGATTTTGGCCAGTTCTTCCATGAGGGATTTTTTATTGTGCAGACGCCCGGCAGTGTCAATCAGTGCCACATCGGCACCTTTTGATTTTGCTGAGGCTACCGTATCGTAAGCTACAGCGGCGGGATCGGCATTTTGGCCCTGCTGGATTATGGGCACGCCGGCGCGTTCGCTCCAGATGGTAAGCTGGTCAACAGCCGCCGCGCGAAAGGTGTCTGCCGCACCCAGCAGCACGCTTTTCCCCGCATGCTTGTAGAGGTAGGCCAGTTTGCCGATAGTGGTGGTTTTACCGACCCCGTTCACTCCAACAATAAGAATTACATGTGGTTTATGGGTAAAATCTGCGTCAAATTCAGCGGGCTGATCGGGGCGGTTCTCCTTGAGCAGAGCGGTAATTTCCTCGCGCATAATTTGCTGAAGTTCCGCCTGCGTGATGAATTTATCCCGGGCAACGCGGGACTCCAGCCGGCCGATGATTTCGATGGTGGTTTTCACACCCACATCTGATGAGATCAGAGCGTCTTCCAGGTCATCGAGAGTGGCATCATCAATTTTATCCTTGCCTGCGATACTCTTGCTGATTTTATTCAGCAAACCTTCACGGCTTCTTTCCACTCCTTTATCGAGTTTTTCTTTTTTCTTAAGTCCGAGTTTGTCTAACCAGCTCATTATTTAAGTGAAAAGTGAAAAGTGAAAAGTGAAAAGTTGTTGATATTTTTTACTTTTCACTTAATTAAAATCTGCACCATCTATGATTTTTCGGTAACGGATTACATAATCAATAAATGAATAAACCATAAAAAGTACGGAAACGATCATCAAAACGGTATGCATGGTTTCTGCCTCTCTAAAAAAGAAAACAGCCAGCCAGTATAAGGCCATTATATTGACCGAAATTTTACCTGACATGGTAGACATCGCCACTTTTCCCCTATGTTTTTTGATATGTGCCGAACCAGCCATAATCAGCAGATCCCGAACTACTCCCACTGCGAAATACCATACCGGAATCCATCCAAGGATTACGGTATAAAGGAAAAGGAAAAATGCCATCAGTTTATCGGCAACGGGATCCAGGGTTTTTCCCAGCTCCGATATTTCATTACACCATCGCGCAACCAGTCCGTCAAGGTAGTCTGATATCACTCCATAACCAATCAGCAGGATAATGAGATTGTTCGCCCTGTATTCATTCTCAATATGCAGCCAGATAATGGGAACCACAACAAGCACACGTGACATTGAGATAAAATTTGACCATGTGTAAATGTCGTCTTTTACCAATACCTTCTTACCGTCAACATTTGCAGCTTTATTCATGCGGGTTGGCATATCAGATTTATACATTCAATGCTATAATAATACGTTATTTTTAATCAAAGATATATGCAAATGAAAGATGAGGATTTTTCGAACAATGAAAATGTGACAGCACTGTTAATGGAAAAACCGCTGGCATCGGAACATGTTTACGACGGAGCGCTGCTGCAGGTTTATACGGACAAGGTGGAGTTGCCCGATAAAACAACCTCAACAAGGGACTGGATTAAACATCCGGGCGCAAGTGCGGTTGTGCCTGTTTTTGAGGATGGCACGATCATGTTGCTGAAACAGTTCCGATATCCTCCGCGAAAAGTGTTTATTGAAGTGCCGGCGGGAAAACTTGATCCGGGTGAATCGCCCCGCTCCACCGCCGAACGTGAATTGCTCGAAGAGAGCGGCATACGCTGCCACCACCTGGCAGAGACCGGGTCGTTTTACCCCGCCATTGGTTATGCTGACGAAATTATTTACAGTTACGTGGCATGGGGTCTGGAGCTTGAGGAGCAAAATGAAGATGATGATGAATTCCTTCTCAATTACCGGATTCCATTTTCGGAAGCGATGAAGCTGATCGAAACCGGAGAAATAACTGACGGCAAAACGATCTGTACCCTTCTGAATGCATCGATATGGTGGAAAAAAAACGGCCCGTTCAGTATTGACAGAATTGTAAAGTGAGGAGAAGGCAGGAAGTTTTTAGCCACTAAGGCACGAGGACACAAAGATGTTCGGAGTTTTTTTCTCTCTTTAGGGCGATAATTCATCTTTCGATACGGGAAGATTTTTTCCGGCATTACTCACTCACGGATCACCCCGTCTTTCAAGGCAAGCCGGTAAAGGGAACGGTGCAGTTCGTCCCTGTCCAGTTCACCGCGTCTTATCAGTTCTTCAATTTCAGCACCTGTGAACATCATCAGACATCCGTTGTTTCGGAACTGTTCATCGATATTTCGCGGATCGGAGAGGCTGAGCTTTTTTATATTGAGCCCTTGCGGACTCATGCGCAGGTCAATCAGACAAAAATAGATATCTTCGGGCTCGTCACCGAATTCAATTTTCTGGAGGGATGTCTGGTTAAGTTTCATCGTGCTTTTATTAAATGAAGTACGGCTGTATAAAAATAAACCTTGTAGTTTATAATGTTGTTTTATTTTTTTGAATGCTCTGCCCTCTTTTCAACAAAGAAATCATATTCGCTATTAGTATTTCACCAAAGACAGATTGGAATTTTAGATTTGGATATTCTCTTACTCACCGTGCCGTTCAATAAAATCACGGGCTTTTATAATTTCAATGATTTCTCCGGTAATAGAATTGGTGATCTGAACCTGGAACAGGCTGATGATGGGCTGGCTGTGCAGGCATTCTATCGTTTCGGATATGGAATTGCACTCTTCTGATTCGCTCACCAAGTCATTAACTCCCTGTACAATGTATTTCATCTTTGGCGGCGGCTGTTTTTGAAGTGCAGAATCTGCATCAGGCAGCTCCCGGTCTTCTTCAAAATAATTCCGGATGGCTTCTTCGGTAACGAACCACTGCACACCGAGTTTTCTTCCTTTCAGCCTGCCTTCCCGGAGGTAAGCGCGGAGGGTCATTTTACTGATACCCAGCATTTCGTGCAGATCATCAACGGAATAGAGGGTCAGGGAACCAATTTTTCTGGGCATAATGTACTTTTTTAAACAACTTTCAACTGCTATTACATATATATTAACTACTATTAAACTACATAAATATATAGATACTTGCATAATAGGAAATTGATTTGGCTGGAATACCGGTGTTGCCGTATATTACTATTGATTGATTGAAACAAAAGCTCATCTTTTCAATCGCTCCTCTTTTTTTGCAACGCTTTTCTGAAACAATATTTCCTGTTACCAGATCTATTTTCGTTACATTTTTTGATCTGTGTGGAAAAGATTTCTTCAGCAAACTCATCCATACAATGTACCCTTGCCGATTGAAGATGTGGCCCAAAAAATATTCTCCGGGGTACAAATATGTCACCTCTCCGGGATGGGATTACCTCTGTTTCAGGGTGGCGTAGTTGTTTTCGATCATATAGCTGAAGCTGTCCTGTAGTTTGGTGAATACATCGCTATCCACTTCGTCCATTTCTATCACCATCCATTCGGCATAACCGGATGCGGCATCCATGATGGCGGGAATATCGAGGGTGCCCCGGCCAACGGCGGTCATGGGTTTATGCGGCTCTGTGGCGCTGATGTCATCCGGGTTTGCGGGGCCGTCCTTAACGTGGAGCATTCTCACCCTGCTGCCCAGCTCGCGGATGACAGCCGCGGGATCTAGTCTTGCCACTTTCACCCAATAAATATCCACCTGGAAAAAGATATCCTCATGCAGTTCATCAGCCAGTATTTGATATGGAAGCCTGTCGCCGGCCCGGTTGCTGAACTCCCACCAGTGGTTGTGCAGGCCAAATTCCAGTCCGTTGGCCATGGCAAAATCAGCGACCTCATTATAAACCGATACGAGTTCCATGGTGCCCTCGTACGAACTGTAGCGGGGATCTTCCGGCCAGCCGTGCCAGATCACTTTATTGCTACCGTAGATTTCGGCCAGTTCCAGAAGCAAGTTTTTATCTCCGTTTTCAGGCAGTTCAGCGTGTATGGATGATACCGAAAGCCCGGCATCACGCAGGTAACCGGCACCTTCGCGGTGGGAGATCCCATCTGGCCAGAAAGCTGTTTCAACATGGGTAAACCCGATATCCGCAAGCCGTCGCAGTGTGCCCTGAAGATCACGCGAAATTTCGTTTCGCACGGTGTAGAGCTGCATGGAAAGATATGGAAGCACCTTCTCACGGCCTGCCGGCGAGCAGGCTGCCATTCCAAGAGGCAGGGCAGCTCCCATTACTCCCATGCCGGAAAGTTTAAAAAAAGAACGCCTGTCAATCGGTTTGTTGAGCTTGTCGGATAGAGTTTTCATATCAGGTGCGAAAGGTTCATTAAGATTGGCGGAATGTGAGGCTATTATTGAAATGTATAAGAAAAAGAGGAGAATGAGAAGACTGAACGCGGAATGTCGAAGTGAAGTGAGGTATGGAAGATTGTGTGGGACTGTTGAGTGTTCGCTTTGCTCACGTTAAATTGTTGAACTGTTGAGAGCAGAGTGCAAACCTGTTGTCACTTATTTTGTTAATCGGTTCGTCTGCTCGTCTGTTAGGCTGTTTTTTTTGGGGTGTGAGAGTTAAAAAAGAGACAAACCGGGAAACGAACAATTGCCGTCTGCTTTAGCTGACGGATTGGAAGCTCCCAAAAATTAACCCCGAGTAATGATTTCAGAAGATGTAAAATACGTTGTCGAGGGGTTCATGGCAGGATTTATTTAAGTGTGGGGCTGTGGGACTGTTGAGTGTTCGCTTTGCTCACGCTAAATTGTTGAACTGTTTAATACAGAGCAAAACCTGTCGTGATTTTAAACAGGAATTTGTGTTTCCCATCCGTCGAATTCTATATTAAACTCTTTGGCCAGAGATTCGCAATAGATGCAGAGATTATCAAGGGAATCCTGGGCTGGTGCAAGAGTTTGTTCTGCGATCAGCAGCCACTTATTATTACACGTTTTTCCGCAATATTGTAACGGCCAGCACTTCTTCATCAGGTAGTCTGCGAGCAGATAGACCTGCTTTTCCGTATCCGAGATGAACCAAAAAGTTACCGGCCTTTCTTTGGCAGGCATCGGGTCCAGGCTACGAATGATATTCAATACTTTAGCATTGGCTTCGGGTAGGATCTTTTTGTTCATCTCTCTCTCTGTTCATTCAAGTTGTAATAGTATGAACCGAAAAAGTGAAATTTCTTACAAAAAATCAAAAATCACTACATGCTCGTTTTTTTGGTACACGTATGCAATTTTATAATATGTATTTAGCATAATATGATGTCATCATAAAAAAAACTTACGCTTACGATAGAGGAATCGGTCAGCGAACGGGCAAAGAAAATTGCAAAGCGGGAAGGGACTAGTGTATCGCAGTGGGTTGAGGAACTGCTTCGTGAAAAACGCTCTTGCTGCCGGATGGAAAGACCTTGAGGACGCACTTCAATATTATAGCGCATCCGAAGTGGAGTGTGATTTTCTGGTGACCAGGGATGAGCAAGGATATAAACTGAGTGACGGCTCGGTTAATGTGTTGAATCCGGGAAAATATCTTGAGGAAATAAACGGGCAGAATGCCGAATAATGAATTAAGAGCTCCGAAGCAGAGCAGATTACTGAACCTCCATCTTACGAAATTTGGCGTTCGTTAATCCCCCGTTGATTTGGGTACTGTTTTTTTACACCTTGTTACATGATCTTTTTACGGTGTACCAAAAAACTCTGCTTGCCGTATTTGTACCCGGCGGCGGCAGTTCACACGATACAGGGAAAGCAATCATGCTTTATACGGGACATAAATACCCTTCTTTTGATCACATCAACTGGGACAGGGAAGAGCTTATATTTACCGACCGCATAAACTGGCCGCTAAACCCGAAACCGATAAAACACATCGTTTATCCAAAGGACTTGGTGAGAGAGCTGTTTGAGTAAAGATGATTATCGAACAGCGGAAAATTTTCGAACGCCGGGGGGGCACTATGCCAGACTGGCACATACTGACCCCGGGGTCAATATCAGCAGAATAAGGGGTCAGTATGGTCCGAAATATCCAGATCCAAAAGAGTATTTCTCAAATGCCTTTGGTTCATTATAATGAGCTTCTGTATTCTCTATTGCATCCAAAGCATTTTCAAATGATCGGGTAGTATGTAAGTCACCGGACATCCACACTTCATCTACTTGAAAATTCTCTAAAATCTGTGGGAACTGACCGATGTGATCTGCGTGTGGATGTGTGCCTACCAAAAGATCTATTTCACGAATATTTTGTGATCTCAGATAGGGTAATACATCGTTCCGGTCATGCCTGCCCGTATCAATTAAAATGGTAAAATCCGGGCCCTGAAGCAGAGTGGCATCTCCCTGACCAACGTCTATAAAATGAACTTTTAACAGATCACCTTGTTCGAGAGGAATAGTATGAAATCTATTAAAGTATATTGTAATTGCCAGGCCAATTACAATGAGACCAATAAGTAATGTTAATAACCTCTTATTCATTGATTTCATTAAGCATTATTCGGAATAGTAAAGCCTCTATTGGCTCTAATACGACACTTATTGCTCAAATTTTTCCATTCAGTTTAAAAGTCTTTTTAATCTCGTATTTATACAAGGGTAAAAATACTAAATAATTACTCTCGTTCAATTTTGGGACACTGTTATGCTTTGTGAACTTCCCTTAAATAATAGCCGTTACCCTTTTTATATACGCTTTAACTGCGCTTTAGCAGTATTTTTGAATCGATGCAAGTTGCCGTTAAATCAGCGATGAACTCAAAGTACTGGCACCAAGACCTTCAATCTGGTAGTACAATCTGATATTTGGTTCTTTAACGGTATTCAGCCATTAGACCTCTTCTTCGCTATCAGGTCTTCAGGATTTCTCCCGGATTCAAATTTGTTGGCAATTCAATTTTCAACACACTTCTCTTTGTTGACATATGTATTGAATGCATCTGAATTTATTTTTGTTTTATCTCACATCAAACCAAAAACTAAACAGAGACCCATTGAATATCTCAATACTAATCATCACAACAACCATGTTTCTTTTCACCCTGAATCCGGTAGGGAAGGAGCTGAACAAGGAAGACAATCAAGATTTAACGGAGATCTCTATCATTGATTTCAGCAATACATCCGATGCTAACTGGCAGATTGTAAATGATAGTGTAATGGGGGGCATTTCAAGAAGCACCCTAGAATTGAATGATGGCGGGTTTGCTGTATTCAGCGGAACGGTATCCCTGGAAAATAACGGAGGCTTTGCGTCTGTACGCAACCAGGCCAGTGCTCCGGCTGATTTGTCGGATTTTGAAGGACTATCTGTTCGTGTTTTAGGAGATGGTAAAATCTACTGTCTCAGAGTTAAAACGGTGAAAAACGGACGGATAACACGCTATTCATATGAGGCGCGTTTTGATACCAGCCCGGGAGAGTGGCAGACACACAAACTACCTTACAGTGATTTTAAGCCGGTGTTCAGGGGAGAGAGTGTCAGCGGAAATCCTGAATTGAACACAGATGCGGTTATAGAGCTTGGATTTATGATTCAGGATGGACAAGAGGGGCCGTTTCGTCTTGGAATAAGCAACATCAGTGTATATCGGTAAAACGATTTGTGCAGAAAAAGCTAAGAACGCTGAGTCTGATAGCACAAAAACCCCCTGGATTTCATAAATCAAGAAATCTTTGCGTTCCTTAGCTCTCTGGCAGCATATGCTGATTTCGCCGGTAATACTTCGTTTCTATTTCATCCGTGAATACTCGGTTGCTGTCATATAGACCGATACGGCCTGTGCTACAATCGGACCGTCTGCATGTGATTCACGGTAGGCTTCCTGCCATTCGGGGTCAGCACGAAAGGCGTCCCAGCTTGCCGTGGCTGCTTCGGCATTATCATGCTTCAGGAGAAAGATCAGCGTGTTTTCGCGCATTTCGGGATCGGATGGTATCCAGTACCCTATGTTGGTCATACCATGTTTTTCGAACAGCTGAAGTGTGTGATCCACAAACCGCAGGTGCAGCGCATCCAGCATGCCTTCATGGGTAGTATAAGTGCGCAATTCATATACACTCTCCGAATCTGTTACAACCGGCGGCTCACCGGAATCCGGAGAAAAATGGAGCATCAGAACAGATGCAATGAAAAAAAATGAAGAGAAGAGAAGGGTTATGGCGTGTTTCATCGGTGTAATGGTTGGGATTATGTGAAAATAGTTAAATGGTTATATACAAGCAGGTGGCATATATGTACCGGTACAACTTCTGAATGTAGGATGTTTTTTTTTGGGATCAAATCCCGGGTTTCAAATTTCAAATATCTTGCGCTCTGCGCGGATTATAAAAACCGGTTGGAATGGGATGCTTGTATACCTAATTTTTCATAAACTGATTGTTCATAACTAACAATCGACGATCAATGAACCTGCTTAGAACCACATCACTTTTTTTTCTGATCCAGTTATTGCTTTTTATCCCGGTACTTTCACAGCCAATTATCCTCCCGCTTTGGGACGGGACACCACCGTTTCAAACAGAGTCTGACCTTGAGGAAAAACATAGCCGGGATGGAATCCTGAGGATCAGCAATGTGCAGACACCCACTTTGGAGGTGTACCTGCCTGATGAAGAGATTGCCACCGGCAAAGCGGTTCTCATTTTTCCGGGCGGCGGATACACCATCCTGGCCTATGAATGGGAAGGTACCGAATTTGCCGGTTGGCTTCAGGACAACGGTATTGCCGGGATTGTGGTGAAATACCGCCTGCCGGTATCGGAATCACTGACCAACCGCAAAGAGGTGCCTCTTGCCGACGCGCAGCGCGCCGTTCGGCTGGTGCGTCATCATTCGGAGGAGTGGGGAATCGATCCGGGTCATGTTGGAATCATGGGTTTTTCGGCCGGCGGACACCTTGCAGCAACTCTCAGTACACAATATGATATGAAGGCAGTTTTGGGCGCAGATACCATCGACTCCGTCTCTGCACGTCCCGATTTTTCGATTTTGGTGTACCCGGTGATCTCGTTCAGGGATGTATCGGCCCATTCAGGTTCGAGAAGAAACCTTCTCGGCGAGGAGCCGTCACAGAGCCTGGTTGACCGGTTTTCATCCGAACTGCACGTAACCGCCGATACTCCGCCGGCAATTTTGATTCACAGCCAGGATGATACCGCCGTTCCCGTTCAGAACAGCCTGCTCTACTTTGATGCACTCACCCGAAACGGTGTGCCTGCTTCGCTGCATGTCTACCCGACAGGCGGCCACGGGTTTGCATTCGGAACTGGCCGGGGCACCGTCGAAGGGTGGACCGCAGTGCTCCTCGATTGGGTTATGGCATCAGATTCATATTAACCGCTAAGGACGCTGAGGAGCGCAAAGGTGTGTATGGGGTATCCATGGTTATTTGGGAGTTGGAGAGCAGATAACCGCGAGGGTCGCGGGGGAACGCAAAGGTTTTATTATGATTTTTTGTGTGTTCAGGCGTTATATGGTTTTTTTGTAAGGGATTTTATTTTTTGGGTTCATATAGAGAGAGGAATTAAATATTGATGAGGAGAGATTTATCATGACCGAAAATGAAATAGGGAGGGTGATCGTGGATTGTGCGCTTACCGTTCATAAAAACCTCGGCCCGGGATTGCTTGAAAATACGTATGGCACAAATTATCACGTATCTGAAGCTCACTGATAACCGACTGGGATATCTCATTAACTTCAATGTACCAAGAATCAAACACGGCATCCGCCGGGTAGTGAACAAACTCCAGGAACTTTAATTGGATAACCGCTAAGGGCGCAATGGAACGCAAAGGTGGATTGTAGCTATCCGTTGCTTATATCGTGTAGTGTCATGAGGGTGTCATTCCTTAGCGCTATGTTCATCA
>SKKO01000063.1 GCA_007123715.1 Balneolaceae bacterium
CCGGGAAAACGTATTCCCTATTGACATTGGAGGCCATATATATGTTCTTCTGTTATTTTGAGGCTTTCCACGCCGGAGAAGCTCTCCGGCCTACATGGACAAACTGCCTTCACTTATTCTGTTAATCTGTTTGTCCGTTCGTCTGTTCTTCTGTTATTCTGGGGCTTTCCACGCCGGAGAAGCTCTCCGGCCTACATGGCTAAAACCTTCCTGCCTTTTTCACCAAAGGTGTGTATTTAATGTTGTTATCGTTGAGGTAATCGAATTACCGTCAGATACGGTAAGTAAAAGTTCAAAATACTCATGGTTTTCAGGAATTTTTAATCTTAAGAAAGGGCCGTTACCAATATCTCTTACCGCAAGGTAATTTCCATTTTCATCACTTTTAACCAGTGACCATTCAAAAGAATAACTCTCAAAATATTGACCGTATTTCCATCCTTCATCATCGTTGTAAAGCATTGCGTGGTAATCCAACACCTCATTTTTATAAAGATTTATGGCCGGCTTCAATATTCTTGCAGTTATTTTGTTATTTACTGAATCCGATTCATGCAAAGAGTTATACAGGTGAAAGTATTGATATTTCGCCCGTCCCTTTCGGTCAATAATTCCTTCAAAAGTGAGTTTGTTACTCTCGTGCTGGTCTTGCCAGGAAGCTACAAAAAAGGAAGGATGTGAATTCCATACTTCTGGTTGGGTAAGAACTTCACTCTCAATTTCGCTGAATAGGAATTCCATATCGAAGTCTTCAAAATAATCAACTATTGAACTTAAATGTTCATCACCTTTTATAGTTAGACCATAATAATCGATTCCATTTACATTTTTAGCCAGCAATTGAGCGTGATATATCGAGAGTTGGTTTACTTCAAGGTCGAGTATTATGGGTCTGGTCGGATCTATTTTTTTTATTCCCGAAACCAGACTATTTAGCCAGAGTATATAGGCACGGTTCTGGTACAGTATTTCCGGTTTATGAAAAAAGTCTTTTTGATTGAAAAGAACATCATTCTGAATATTCCAGGAAGTAATATGAGTGTGGTTTGTATATCGTTCAACCTGCTTAAGGATTGATTCTTTTAAATAGGTGGCTTCCAAAGTGTCGTTCATAAAATCAGTGGCTTCCGAAATCCAAAAACCAAATGAAACATCAAGACCCATCTCTCTGGAAATATTTAGAATATTATAATCATAAACTGAATTTCCTGATATTTTGATGGTATTTAACCCAAGATTTTTAATTCGCTCGAAATCCGTAAGAAGTTTTCTCCGGTTCAAAACATGATAGTTGTTCCGCCAGTCTTGACCATATTTTAAGTTAATTCCTCTTATCCTTTCTAAATTAGTATTGTCTAATTTTGACTCACCGTTATCACCTTCAAGAATGGGTAAAGGTGAAAAAACATAATCCGGTACTTCTTTGTTTTTAAATGAAGTCTTAATCACCTGATTTCCTGGAATTGTCCAGTCAAGGTATTCATCGGATTGCAATCCCTGTGGCCAATTATTATCCACCTTACTGTTAAAATAAATGACTGATTTTATTTCTCTGTAATCATTTTCAATAACAGAAAATGCATCTTCAATCCATTGGTTTTGGTTTTGGCTGTTGCCTAATGTTCCAAACTCAGAAATGACTACAGGAGTTTGTGGTAATTTACTTAACTCTTCGTGAAAGGGTTGGTACAGGCTTTCAAAATCATGCCATTGGCCATCCTGGTTGTATTCTGCATAATTCAGAATATTAATTCCGACCCAGTCAACATATTCTCTGCCGGGATAAAATTCCACAAGGCTTTCTGCTTTCCATGGGTTCCAAATCCATATTACATTGTGAGCATCTCTTTTTTTAAAGATTTCATACGTATGAATCCAAGCGCTTTTAAATTTAGTTGCGGCCTCATTTCCCTCCATGAACCATGGATAAAACGGGTTGTCTAATTCGTGAGCAAATCTCAAAAAAACAGGTTTCTCCAGGTCTTTGAGTTTGTCTGCAAATTGTGAAAGGTAAGAATCGAAAAAACCGCTTATAATGAGATCGTATACATGGTTACTGTCATTGATTTCATCTTCAAAGGTATGTAACCACGGTTCCCAGGTAATCATCGGGATGGATTTGTTCAAATACACTAAATCAATAACTGAAGTTGGAAAATGAGATTCGATATCCTTGTCCCACGCTAAATAAATTGAAATAATATCGAAATTTTCCTCTATTTGATCAGATATATCTTTTACGATATCCAGGCTGGTAATTCCATCGTCATTTTGAGGAGCAAAAATTCCTATGTAATTGATCACATTTTTCTCCTGAAACGGGGCTTGAACACCTTCCCACTTTACATACTCAGTATGATAATAAAAGCCGCCTGATAGTACTAAAATAACGATTACCAGAGGCAACGCTGCTTTTTGCCAGGCAAGATAGCCTGTATTTCGTACAGAGTTTAATAGGGACTGTTTCTGTTTATTAAAATCCAGTGACACCACTGCCGGTTTTTGTTTTTCATAGGCAAGTACCAGGGAAAAAAACATGATAGATGCATTTAACAGTGCAAAACCCGACATAAAAATTGAAAACGGTGTAAAATCTATAGTCAAACCATAAATCACAGCAGCAATTGAAATTACCCCAACAACGAGGTTGGGTATCAGTATTTTCCAGCTTGTGAGTTCTTTGTCCTCTTTTGGAGTGGGTAGATAAGGTACTTTTTTTCGAATAACTGTGTAAACAGCACCGATAATATAAATCCACCATGTACACGCCAACAGTATCCCGCCTATCAGGTGAGGCCCCCATTCACTTTTATCCAATACCCACCGTTGTACAAAAAAATGAATGCCTAGAATTGAAGTTAAGATGGGGATAAAAATAAGCCCAAAATTAATCATGTTACCTTTCCATGGTGTGGCAGCCGCAAACAATGAAATGATGGGGATTAAGAAACTTATCAGGATAATAAAACCGGAAAGGTAGTGAAGGGGTAAAATTCCGAAATGAATTCTTTGTCGCCAGGTAAAATTTTTAAACAATTTTGGTAAAACAGATACCAACAATTCCAGGGTTCCTCTCAACCATTTCAGCTGCTGTTTGTAATACGAAGTGAGTGAGGCAGGTACAAGTCCCTTCGTGAAAATTTTAGGAACATAAACCGATTCCCACCCTTTTGCAAAAAGCTGCATTGCGGTATGCATATCTTCCGATAAGCCTGAAGAATGGCCGCCAATTGAATCGAGCGCCTTTCGTCTGAAAACACAATTGGCACCAATGGCATTTACCGTGCCGTAGGTATTCATGGTCATCATTACCG
>SKKO01000358.1 GCA_007123715.1 Balneolaceae bacterium
TGCACAAAACAGGAAGGATGGACAACACATCGCACATCACAGAACACACATCGTGTATCGTACATCCATCTCGTTGATCTGCGATACACGATCTTTGATGTGAGGTGTGCGATCTGAATGCCTGTATCCCGATCCCCCTTCGGGGAATTCGCGGGCCTATAAAATCGGTCATCCGTGATGCGGATTGTTTTGAGCAGATGACCGGTACAGAACCTTCAAATCCGGGTCATGCAATGCACAAAACAGGAAAAGTGTGAGTTCGATTTTATAATTAGTAATAGAATGTCCCCCTTCGAAGGGGAACACCCCTCTAAATAGCTTCAGTCCATAAGCTGGTTTTCTTATTAATCGAAATCAGGTCACTACTTTTTAACGTTTATGCAGCATCACGCACATCCCCCTGAATCCCCTTCTCGAGAGCTTTGAAAATGTCATGGAAACACGGAAAGACACTGATACTCCGTGCAATTCCGTGTTTCCGTGGCAATAATGTATCTATAACAGCTTTTTCCCTTTAGCCTGACACTACATCAGGTCAAAAAACCTTGGCAAAAACAGGCTCACATCTTCCCAAAAAGTAACCAGTATCAGTGCGATCAGCATACCGACAAAAAGAGGCAGCAGTGGCCTGATCACCTTCACAATAGTGGTCTCGGCCACGCTTACACCGACAAAAAGGAGTGTACCCACAGGAGGTGTACAGATGCCGATACACAAGTTCATGATCATGATAATGCCGAAATGAACGGGATCCACTCCCAGTTCTGCGACAACAGGCAAAAAAATAGGGGTAAAAATTAAAACTGCAGGAGTCATGTCCATAAACATGCCTACAACAAGTAATATGAGATTAATAATGATCAGAATCACAATCTTGTTGTCACTTAAAGCCAGCAGGGCTGCCGAGATATCCTGTGGCATGTTTTCGAATGACATAACCCAGGACATACTGATGGAAGCAGCAATCAGCAGCATCACAATAGATGTTGTAGAAACGGAACTCATCAATATTGAAGGCAAATCTTTTGTAGAGATTTCACCGTAATAAAATGAAAGGATCAAACAGTATACAACAGCTATGGCCGCTGCCTCTGTCGCTGTAAAAATCCCGGCAACGATTCCGCCAATCACAATAATCAGCAATAACAGGCTTGGAATAGCTGCCATAAACGATTTGAGTATTTTTTTTAAGGCAGTTTTTTCTCCAACGGGAAACTTTTTTCGTATGGCCCAAACACCGGCAATAATCATCAGAAACAGACCGGTCAGGATACCCGGGATATAGCCCGCAATAAAAAGCGCGGCAATGGAGGTGCCTCCGCTGGCGAGTGAATAGATGATGAGGATGTTGGACGGCGGGATAACCAGTCCCATTGACGATGATGTTGTATTAATGGCTGCGCCGAACTCTTTAGAATAACCCTCTTCTTTCATTCTTGGCCCCAAAATGCTGCCAATAGCGGATGCTGCTGCAACAGACGACCCGGAAATAGCTCCAAAAAGCATGGCTGCCACAACATTAATGTGAGCGAGTCCGCCGGGGAGTGACCCGATCAGGCTTTTGGCAAAATCAATCAGGCGCTGGGCAATTCCCCCGCGGTTCATGATTTGCCCGGCAAGAATAAAAAATGGAATAGCCAGGAGAGTAAAGCTGTCGAGGCTGGTCATGAACTGTTGCCCGTAAGTGGTGAGCGCGGTTATGGAATCAAGACCGGTTAGCAAGGTTAAAATTCCGGAAATACCCAAAGCCCATCCAACCGGTACCCCGATTATAAGAAGAATAAAAAAGCTCACAATAAGGATTAACAGTTCCATATGGCAGTTGTTAAGATTTGTTTCTGTTTATGTATTAGCCCGAATTTAATCATGATAATACCCTCGTGGTCTGTACCCTGAGATTCAGGGGCCGGCAAGGATTTTGTTTTTATCCAAATCCTTTTTCGTCTCTGTTGAGATTTTATCATAGCCGTAATACAACAATCTTCTTATGTCAGACACTTTGTAAAAGATCACGAGCAAACCGCAGATCGGGCCAATCAGATATACAAATCCCATGGGGATTTGCAGGGTTGGTGTTAACTGGGTATAGATAAAAGTAATATAAACAAGGTGGCCGCCACCAAAAACCAGTACAAAAAAAGCAAAGGCAATGATAAGTAAGTAGATGGCTATTTGCAGCCTGAATTGTGAACGCGGCCTCAATTTATTGAGGAGTATATCAATAGAGATATGGGCATTTTGGCCGGAAAGGTAGGCTACTCCAAGAAGGCTTACCCAAATTAACAGAAAACGGGCAAGTTCATCGGTGAAAGTACTGGGGGCATTCAGGATATATCTGGAAAATACCTGCCATACAACATTTATCACCAACAATGCCATTAAAAAGACCAGTGTACCCCGGGTTATTTTATCTACATATTTTCTCATAGGTTCTACTTGTTCGTTTTAAAATAAGTGATCATGGCTGATTATGAAGTTGTCCCACTATTCCACAGCCCTGATTTTTTCTACCAGGGGATATAAATCGGGATATGTTGCTCTAAAGGTGTCATAAATGTGCATTACACGCTCTCTGAACGGCTCTTTGTCGGGATAAATCACCTCAACTCCGGCAGCTTTTACGGCATCCATCGATTCCAGAACCGATTCATCCCAAAGAACGCGTTGATATTGTACCGATTCGTCAACAGCCTGCTGAAGCCACTGCTGCTCCTGCTCTGAGAGGCTATTCCATAAAGGTGTGCCTATAACAAGAAAATCGGGTACGGCAGTGTGTTCATTAATGATGTAGTAGTTGGTTACTTCATAGTGCCGTGAGCTGTAAAAGCTGGGTGGATTGTTTTCAGCACCATCCACGATGCCACCCTGGAAAGCGGTATACAGTTCGCCGTAGGCAAGGGGAGTTGCAGAGCCCCCGTAAGCACGAATTAAATTGATAGCCATAACGCTGGGCTGCACCCTTATTTTCATGCCCCTGAGGTCGTCAGGGGTCATGATAGGTCTGTCTTTGGTATAAAAACTTCTGAATCCGGCATCATAATAGGCGATTCCTTTAAGCCTGAAAGAACTCCCGGCATCAAGTATTTCCTGTCCGATTTCACCGTCCACAACAGTTCGGTAGTGATCTTCATCGCGGAACAGATACGGCAGGCTAAAAACTCTTGCCGTTGGTACAATATTTTCGAGTGCTGCTCCCGAAACCTTTGTAATTCCAATCGTTCCAATCTGGATCAATTCCAGCAACTCTCTTTCCCCTCCCAATTGTCCGGTCGGATACGTTTTGATGGCCAGGCGGCCTTCCGAAATCTCTTCCA
>SKKO01000379.1 GCA_007123715.1 Balneolaceae bacterium
AGCCAGGTCTGTAGTTTCACCAATATCATCAAACAAATTGTAGAGCTCATATTCCGGCCCTTCCCACCATTTGATCAGCTTCCACTCTCCGCTGCGAATAATACTGTAAGGAGGAATAATCCTGCCCTGCCGATAGTGCGGAAAGTGCCAGATGAGGGCATCACGGCTTAGAGGCTCCCTGCCTCCGGAAAGGATATGATTCCAGACCGACATTCCGTCAATAACCAGCTCTTCAGACAGTCTGATTCCGGCAGCATCCATAACTGTCGGCAGAATATCGAAACTTGTCACAGGTTCGTATGATACCCTTGCAGCATCAATCACTCCCGGCCAGTTCACGATAAATGGTACCCGAATTCCTCCTTCATACGGATACCCTTTACCCGATCTGAACGGATTATTTGTTGTGGCATCGCTGCGGTCGAGTCCGCCATTATCAGATGTAAAAATAATCAGTGTTTTTTCGCGAATACCATTGTCTTCCAGTTCCCTGATGATTCGTCCCACAGCTTCATCCAGGCTGTGTACCATAGCCGCATAGACCGGGTTGTCCTGAAATGTCGGCGGCTTTGATTGGTACCGTTCAATCAGCTCCTGTTTCGCCTGGATGGGTGTATGGACGGCGTAAGGTGCATAGTGCAGAAAAAACGGCCCGTCTTTGTGTTCCCTGATAAATTTAGCAGCTTCCCATGCTTCCCGGTCGGTAAGGTATTCACCTTCTTCCCGGGGTTCCAGTGTCGGGATGTAGCCGGCTCTTTCACTAAAGTATGGATCAAAGAAAGAGGGTGGCTCACCGAGATCGGCTCCTCCGATATTAATATGAAAACCCTGTGTTTCGGGGTACCAGTTTTCAGCGCCAAGGTGCCATTTGCCAATGTGTGCATTGATATATCCCGCTTCAGCCAACAGCTCTGCAAGGGTGACTTCATTATGTTCCAGCCAAAGGGGATTGAGGGGAGTTATCAGCGGCTGACCCGTATTTTCATCATATCCCGATGGATTTCGGCCATCTTCAGGAATAATACCCCCCTGGAATTCAGCGCGGATCCAATCTGTGATGCCGATTCTGGCCGGGTATTTTCCGGTCATCAGCGCGGCACGGGTGGGAGAGCATACCGAGGCCGAGGCGTAACCATCCGTAAACCGGATACCCCCGCTTGCAAGCCCGTCAATATGTGGCGTTTCATAAAATGTACTGCCCTGAACAGAAAGGTCGGCCCAGCCCAGATCATCTACGTGGATAATGATGATATTTGGTTTCGGGTCTTGCTCGTTGTCAGTAAATAACCGGGCTGATGAAAAGTTTAAGATTAAAATAAATATACATAGTGTTATTTGATTCATAATCCGGACTCAACATATTTAGCAGTTTACAGGTACAACAAAATCGATTAAATTGAAAAAAAAGCCGCCCTTTAAGAGCGGCTTTTCCAGCTATGGTATGAACATGCGAGCATGCATTCAGGTAAAACTTTAAATAATTTTCGTAGTCCCGCCTCTTTCTAGATTCAGGTCAAGACCGGGTACATTTGTTTCCCAGTTACCGGACGTGAAGTCGGGCACATCAACGGAATGAGACCTGTTGCTTACCGACCATTCGCTGAGCGGACCAATGGCGCTCCACAATGCTGAATCATACACATCAATATCCAGTGGCAATCCATTACGGAGGCAGTCAATCAGCCGCCAGTCCATAATGGTATCCATGCCACCATGTCCGCCTACCTGGCGGGCCATTTCACCCACTACTTTAGTTATTTCCGGAGTATATTTTTCTTCGATTTCCCTTATTTCTTCCTGGCTAAGCCATCCAGTGTGATCTTTGGAAATGCGGCCCGGCAATGGCCACTGCTGGGCTGTTCCGTCAGTTCCGCTGACGGTAAAAATACGTGAATACGGGCGCGGTGAACTTACATCGTGCTGCAACATGATGGTTTTTCCTTTCCGGGTTTTGATAATCGTGGTATTCATATTGCCTCGATAATCCCTTCCCACATAAGGCTGCCAGAAATCATCCTCTGCAGCCAGTTTTTCAGCGTGACGCCCCATATTAAAATCGGCGCCCGACATCGAAACCAGGTAATCCATCCTGTCGCCCGAATTGATGTTCATCAATTTTGCAATAGGGCCGATACCGTGCTGAGGGTACAAATTTCCGTGCCGCCCAATATTTTCATTGAGCCTCCACATATTGTGGTAAACCGTTTTGGAAAAATTAAGTTCAATCAGCTCATGGATATATGCACCCTCGGCGTGTACAATTTCCCCAAAATATCCCTGCCTTACCATATTGATAACCATCATTTCAAAAAAGCCGTAACACACATTTCCAAGAAGCATGCAATGCTTGCGGGTGCGTTCTGATGTTTCCACAAGCTTCCAGCACTCTTCAATGGTTTTACCGGCTGTTAATTCCACGGCAGTGTGCTTTCCGTGCTCCATTGCGTAAATACATTGAGGGGCATGAAGTTCCCAGGGTGTACAGATATAAACAAGATCTACCTCTTCACTTTCGCACATTTCTTTCCAGGAATCCTCACTGCCAGAGTAATTCCTGGGTGAATGATGGGTGTCTTTCAGGCGCTCCACACCTCTTGCCGCTCTTTCTGGTTCAATATCACAGATAGCTGTAATTTGCACACCTTCAATCCGGCTCAGGCGGCCTATTCCGCCAGACCCCCTGTTCCCGATTCCAATAATCCCAACCCTGACCGTATCCAGTTTCGGGGCACCATATCCATTCATATTGAATCGCTGTATATGCGATTCATTTTTAACCATTCGGTCAACCGTTTCTTTTGGCAGGCCGGCCATACCAAAACCCGCGAAACCTGCCCCGGTGATTGCTGCTTTCTTTAAAAAATTTCGTCTATCCATGATGTTCATTTTCTGCAGTTTCGTGTTTTAAAAAAGCATTATATCAATATAATGCTCAATCTATTGCATTAAGACCCAAAAAAACAAATCCAATTTATTTTTTCTTTCTTTTTTTGGTCAATAAATTTCTTTTTATTTTGGTTGATGATAATACTTAATCAATTGCCTTGTAAAATTTATTAAATAATGATTGTGGGAGCTATTTTATAATGATAAAAATTTTACACTAAACATTTCATTGAGCCTAACTAATACGAAAGATCACGGATGAAAAATCGATTTTTAAATAAAAGCAACGTTCAGCTCATTGAAAAAGGGGCTGTACATACTGCCATGGAAATTGAGATGCAACCCGAACTTTGGAAAAAAGTAAGGGATAAATTTTTTGTTGAGCGTAACAGCATTCTCAAATTTGTTACACCCGTTCTTGAAAATCCCGAAATACAAATCATTCTTACCGGGGCAGGGAGTTCGGCATTTATTGGGCAGTCGGTTGTTCACCAATTTTCCTCAAGTTTAAAAAAAGCGGCTAATGCAATACCTACCACAACACTGGTAACTCATTTCAATCAATTTATTGATACGACAAAACCCGTTTTGCTTGTCTCTTTTGCCAGATCCGGCAATAGTCCCGAAAGTAATGCCGTTGTGTCTCTTGCAGAAACATTTTGTTCTCAATGCTGGCATATTGCGATTACTTGTAATCCGGACGGAGAACTTGCAACAACGGTTAAGAATCTGCCAAATGGCCTGAATATTGTGTTACCGCCCGAATCTGAAGATGCCGGGCTTGCAATGACAGGCAGCTTTACGGGAATGATGCTTGCAGCTCTTGCCCTTGCAAATTTTGAAGACAAAGATTTTTTACCCGGATTATTTGATCAGGTTTCTCAAATGGCAGCAAACCTGATTTCTGAGCAGTTACTGAATCTGGAAAAAATAGCCGCCTTGCCATTTTCCAGAATCATTTTCCTGGGATCAGGACCTCTCCTTGGAGTGGCCGAGGAATCCCATCTCAAGGTTCAGGAATTAAGTGATGGTCAAATCGTAGGCAAATTTGACTCATTTCTTGGTTTTCGCCACGGCCCTAAAGCCATCATTAATAATGAAACAATGGTAGTGTGCCTTTTTTCTGACGACGAGCATGTTTTTCAATATGAAAAAGATCTCGCGATGCAAATCAAACAAGATGGCGACGCTCTGGCATTACTTGGAGTATTTCCATCAAAGAGCTTGGCTCAATCACTTAATCTGGATCATGAAATCATAATCAGCAAATCAGATGAGAAAATACCGTTTGATTTAAGCTTACCCATATATGTACTTCCTGCCCAGATAATTGGTTTTTTTAAATCGCTGAATCTTGGCTTACAACCTGATAAACCATCAAAAAGCGGCACAATAACACGAGTTGTAAAAGGTGTGACCATTTATCCGGTCGTAACCGGTGGTTAACATGATTGCTGCTATATGCCCAAATCCATCCGTTGACAAAATCTATGAATTAGATGGCATAATTCCCGGTTCAGTCAATCGCTGTAACATAGTTCGCTCTTATCCAGGCGGCAAGGGGGTACACGTTGGTCTGGCTCTAAATGAACTCGGCAGTGACACTGAAATCATCGGTTTTTGGGGCGGGCCTACCGGCAACTGGGTACGGAATGAATGCCTCAGCAAAGGAGTGCCATGTTCAGGCCCTGACCTGGATGAATGGACAAGAACCTGTATCACAATTCTTTCGAATGAAAAGTGGCAAAACACTGAAATTCTTGAGACCGGTCCCCGGGCAAATAATAAAAATACAACAGATTTTTTGAGCTCCGTGGAAAGCAGTTGTAAAATATCTGATGCTGTTTGTATAAGCGGATCGTGGCCCGAAGGGATCCCTCTTGATATTTATCATCAATTGCATACTTTTTGTAAACTTCATAAGACAGATCTGTGGGTGGATGCAAGCGGCGAATATCTCGATGCCGCATTGAAGATTAATCCGTTTGGCCTGCACCTGAACCGCCATGAAGCCACGCAGGTTTTAGGCGAGGGTTTTCATCCTGCTGAAATGTGCAGGATTTTACTAAATTCCTGTAGTGTGGTAGCCTTGACTGATGGGGCAAACGGATTATATCTTGGGTATAACAATCAAATATTTCACGGCAGCTGCACCGTAGATAAAGTCATAAGCAGTGTGGGATCCGGTGATTGTCTTACTGCAGGGCTTCTCCATGCCTGGTATGGCGGAAAATCACCAGCTGAATCAGCACAAATCGCTGTAGCCTGCGGCGCGGCGAATTGTATTAACCCGGATCTTGGGATGATTCAAAAGGCCGATGTGGAATACTTTGCAAAGCAGGTAATCATAAAAGAATTCAAGGCATGACGGGACAAAAAAAATTCGACATACTTGTAGCAGGCGAACTGAATGCCGATATCATCTTCAATCGAATTAACAAGATGCCTCAAATCGGTGAAGAACAGAAAGCCGAATCACTTACAGTGACGATGGGCAGCTCCACTGCCATATTTGCCTGTAATATTTCAAAGCTCGGCATTCGGGTTTGTTTTTGCGGGAAAGCAGGTAACGATTCTTTTGGTAAACTTGTAACAGATACACTTGAAGATAATGGCGTAGATACCGGTTATGTAATCCGTGATGATACGTACCAGACAGGAGCTACGGTCATACTTGGTATACAAAATGACAGGATGATGGTCACCTACCCGGGGGCTATGGAGCACTTTTCATTACGTGATATGGATGATTCTGCATTTCATCAGGCCAGGCATTTTCATACCTCTTCCATTTTTTTTCAACCGGGTATAAAAAGAGATCTTCCGGAAATCATGAAAAAAGCCCGTTTGCACGGAATGACCACATCCATGGACACTCAATGGGATCCGGATGAAAAGTGGGATCTTGAATTACATTCCATCCTTCCACATCTCGATTTTTTTATGCCTAATGAAAAAGAGTTCCTGAATCTGACGAAAACTTCTTCTCTTGAAGATGCATTTAAAAAAATGGCTGGATTCGAAACTGCTTTCATTATAAAACGAGGCGCTAACGGTGCCATCTGGAGAAAAGGAAACCAACAGTTTGATGTTCCCGCATATAACATTCCCGCATTTGTTGACGCAATAGGAGCCGGCGACAGCTTTAACGCGGGCTTTATCCGTGCCTTTTTGGATGGAAAAAATCCTGAAATCAGCATGATGGAAGCTGTAAAAACGGCAGCTGCATCTACAATGGCTGCCGGTGGTACGGCAGGAATTGTAAGCTATGAGGATATAATGGCAAAAACAGAAAACCTCAAACCCCAAAAAACGGGTAAATGACCTGCAAAATATGATATTACAGGAAAAATTCAGACAGCTCGAATTAGAAGGCTCTGCCCTTTTGGCTACCAATTTTTATAACTATGAAACTCTTCTGGGGGTCTTGAAAGCAGCATCTGCCATGGATATGCCCATCATTCTGCAAACCAGTCCGGGCACTATTCATTATCTTGGTGTTGAAATGGCTGCAGCCATGGCTCGTGCAGGGTTAAAAGCACATGGAGTTGAAGGATGGCTTCATCTGGACCATGCCGAATCATATGATATGATCAAAGAGTGCCTGGATGCGGGATATGATTCGGTAATGATCGATGCAAGTGAAAAATCCTTTGAAGAAAATGTGGACATTACATCTGCCGTTACTGAACTTGCAAAAGAGTACAACGCAAACGTGGAAGCGGAACTTGGATACGTTGCCAAACTGGGGCAATCGCACCAAAAAGAAGGATTTACCAAGCCCGGAGAGGCCAGCGAATTTGTAAAAAAAACAGGTGTCGACGCACTTGCAGTTGCCATTGGCTCTGCTCACGGATTTTATAAAAAAGAACCAAAACTGGATCTTGAGCTTCTCAAAACAATAGATGATGCCGTGGACTGCGCACTGGTGTTACATGGCGGCTCCGGAATTCCGGCTGACCAGCTGCAGGAGGGAATTCGGCGGGGAATCCGAAAAATCAATGTGGCAACTGAAATCAAGGACATTTTTATGGCGACACTCAAAAACGAGATTTCTTCAACAGACAATATCGACCTCCGGCAGGTTTTCCCGCCGGCAACCGAGCAGGTGAACAGGCTGGTTCAAAAAAAATTAGCCATCATAAAACAAGCTTGAATACATGGATACCCGCGAGTTACGGATTGACCGCTGCAACTTCAATAAAATTGATGCACATGTGCACCTCAATTCCCCGGCACAGTCATTATCTATCATTGCAAAAAATTCCGGTTTCTCCGTTGTTACAATTAACACGGAAGTACCTTTCTTCCCCGGCATCAGCGATCAAAAAAAAATAGCTCAGAAAGCGCCAAACACGAATTTTCTTACCACTTTTTCAACAGTAAATTGGGGAAAAAACGGCTGGCAGGATGAAGCCATCCAACAGATTGAACTTGGCGTTAATGAAGGCGCTGTTGGCGTAAAAATCTGGAAAAATATCGGAATGGAAATTCAAAATATGAACGGCAGCTATTTAATGGCTGATGATTCCTCTTTCAATCCGATTTATAAATTCCTTTCCGAAAACAGGATCCCCCTTTTAGCGCACCTCGGCGAACCCAAAAACTGCTGGCTGCCTGTTGAGGAGATGACGGTTACAAGTGACCGCGATTACTTCTCGAATCATCCGCAATATCATATGTACCTTCACAAAGAGATGCCATCTTATCAAGACCAGTTAATAGCACGCGACCGTATACTTGATAAATTTCCCGGATTACCCTTTATCGGTGCACACCTTGCCAGTATTGAATGGAGCATTGATGAATTGGCCTTATGGCTTAATAAATATCCTTCAACCGGCGTGGATCTTGCCGAAAGAGTATGCCATTTGCAGCATCAGGCATCAGAAAACCCCGGTAAAGTGAGAGATTTTATTGAAAACTACCAGGACAGGATCATCTACGGAAGCGACCAGATCGATGATGCCACTCACTCAGAAGAAGAATTAAGCAATATCATCCGGGCAAAGTGGGAGAATGAATTCCGTTTTTTTTCTGACTCAGATATACAGACTGCATGGAATGTGGAGAAGCCATTCCGTGGGCTTAAGCTGAACGAAACAATTCTGAAGAAAATATTTTGTGAAAATGCATTAAAGTATTACCCTCTTCTGCGATGACAACGAATTCCCTTCCCGCCAACACTACCATTCATTCAGGTTCACACTTTTACAACTTCCAAATCTCTTTTCAAAAGCTCTTTTTCGAATTCAGGTGAAATATTCGAATCCGTAATAAGTGTATGTATAGCATCGATTTTACAGATTTGGGAAAAACTTCGTCGGCCAAATTTGCTTGAATCGCTCACCGCAATAACTTGTTGTGCACGGGATACCATGATGCGGTTCAACTGTGCTTCCATAGGATTTGGTGTTGTAAGGCCAAGATCAAAATCGAGGCCGTCTACACCAAGAAAAAGCTTATCGAAATAATAATTTTTAATAGAGGCTTCAGCTTCAGGCCCAACCAACGAATACGACTCTTTTCGTAGTGTACCGCCGGTAACCATGATATTAATATCATCAAAACTCAATAATTTCAGTGCAATATTCAATGCATTGGTCATAACCGTCAGGTTTTTTTTGCTGTTCAGCCTGTATGCAATTTCCAATGTAGTGGTACCTGAATCGAGCAAAATGGAGTCACCATCATTGATAAAATCGAGAGCTCTTCCGCCTATTCGTTCTTTTTCTTTTTTGCTGCGTTTCTGCTTTTCTTCCAGTGTGGGATCTTCATATACATTTTTTCGAATTAATGCGCCGCCGTGGGTTCTGTGGCAAATCCCCTTCTTTTCAAGAAAATCAAGGTCATTCCGAATGGTTACGCTCGACACATCAAATTGTTCACTCAGATCATCAACCCTTACTTTACCATTCTTTTGGATAAGCTTAATGATACTATCTCTTCTTTCTACAGTTGATCTCATGTGATTATAATTTGGTTAGCATTGGAAATGTAATAACTCCGCCTCTAAGTTTCCTTATTGATTTCGTCATCGGATATGTTAAAATATGTTGTATTGATCACCTTCGTTAATGCTTCCCTTATTTAGAAATTTTCTTTCGTGGCTGATGAGAAACCTTTTACGTTCAAGCCCGCCTGAATATCCCGTCAGTTTTCCATCTTTTCCGATAACCCGGTGACACGGAATCAGAATTGCAATTGGATTTTTAGAATTTGCCATTCCGACAGCCCTGATTGATTTTTCATCACCGATCCGTTTGGATAATTCCTGATAAGATATTGTCTCTCCATAAGGTATGTCGCGTAATATATTCCATACTTTTCTCTGAAATTGCGTTCCGGTCAGGTTTAAGGGAACCGAAAAATTTTTCCTTGTCCCTTCAAAATAATCATCCAATTCTTTCTTTAACTGCTGGTATAACGGGTGCAAATCATCACCCGGAATAAAATTTTTATACGCTTTCAGGTTTACTGAAGTACCGGGCCTATTGACATCCATAAATTCAAGAAAATGTACTCCGGACTCAGAAGTCCCGGTCATTAAATCTCCAACCGGAGTTCGGATATGGTTAAGTAAAATGGTTTGCATCCAGCATCATAAATAATATTCGTGTTTATCGGTTCAGGTAAACTTTTATCATTTTACCATAAAACAAAAAACCCCGTTCAAATACTGAAACGGGGTTTTTTAAAACATAGCTTACCGGGTTAAGCGGGGGGCGATTACATCATGCCACCCATGCCTCCCATTCCGCCCATACCGCCCGGCATTCCACCACCTGCAGGACCGTCATCGTCGCCATTCTTAGAAGGCTTATCAACCACAACTGCTTCGGTTGTAAGCATCAGTCCGGCTACGGATGCGGCATTTTCAAGAGCAATTCTGGCCACTTTGGTCGGGTCAATAACTCCGGCTTTCACGAGGTCTTCATATTTCTCGGTACGCGCATTGTAACCATAAGCTCCCTTTCCTTCCAGTACTTTCTGTACTACGATGGAACCTTCAACACCGGCGTTATCGGCAATCGCACGAAGCGGTGCCTCAAGAGCCCGTTTCACAATATTGAAACCAACTTTCACATCGGCGTTATCGGCATCAAGTGTATCAAACACTTTAAGTGTCCTTAGGAAAGCAACACCGCCACCGGGAACAATTCCTTCTTCAACCGCTGCGCGTGTTGCATGTAGAGCATCTTCGACACGGGCTTTTTTCTCTTTCATTTCAACTTCTGAAGCAGCACCGATGTAAAGAACGGCAACACCGCCACTCAGCTTGGCAAGACGCTCCTGGAGTTTCTCACGGTCATAATCTGATGTGGTAGACTCGATTTGCGTTTTAATCTGGTTGATGCGTGCCTTGATGTCGCTGTCATTTCCTTTACCGCCAACAACGGTAGTATTGTCTTTGTCGATGTTGATACGATCGGCCTGACCAAGGAAATCAAGTGTGGCGTTCTCAAGTTTGTAGCCGCGCTCTTCACTGATTACAGTACCGCCTGTCAGAATGGCGATATCTTCGAGCATGGCTTTTCTTCTGTCGCCAAAGCCCGGAGCTTTAACTGCAGCGATCTTAAGTGACCCGCGGAGTTTGTTCACAACAAGAGTAGCAAGAGCTTCGCCTTCAACATCCTCTGAAATGATGAGCATAGGCTTGCCGGTTTGAACAACTTTTTCCAGAATTGGAAGCAGGTCTTTCATATTTGAGATTTTCTTGTCGAAAATCAGAATGTAAGGTTCTTCCATTTCAGTGGTCATATTGTCGCTGTTGGTCACAAAGTAGGGAGAGAGATATCCCCTGTCGAACTGCATACCTTCAACAGTATCAAGATAGGTTTCGGTACCTTTGGCTTCCTCAACAGTGATCACACCATCCTTGCCTACTTTTTCCATAGCTTCTGCAATGAAGCTTCCGATCTCTTCGTCACCATTTGCAGAGATAGTACCCACTTGCCTGATGCTTTCGAGGCTGTCTCCTACTGGTTTGCTTTGATTTTTGAGTTCTTTAACAACTTCGATAACGGCTTTGTCAATTCCTCTCTTCAGTTCCATCGGGTTTGCGCCGGCTGTAACATTTCTGAGGCCGGTATGAATGATAGACTGAGCAAGAACTGTAGCAGTAGTGGTTCCGTCACCGGCAATATCGCTGGTTCTGGAAGCAACTTCACGTACCATTTGTGCGCCCATATTTTCAACCTTGTCAGAGAGTTCAATCTCCTTGGCTACGGTTACACCGTCTTTGGTTACGGTTGGGGCTCCGAATGATTTTTCAATAACTACATTTCTGCCGCGAGGGCCTAATGTAACTTTAACGGCGTTAGCAAGCTTATCCACACCTCTTTTTAGTGCGTCGCGTGCTTCGGCATCGTAATAAACTAATTTTGCTGCCATAATGATTTATATAATTTAGTTATTATTTAAATGGTTTGATTTAAGTGGCTTATGAAATAATGCCAAGAATGTCGGATTCCCTCATGATCAGGTACTCTTCACCATCGAGAGTTACTTCTGTACCGGAATATTTACCATACAGTATCTGATCTCCTTTTTTGACCGACATTTCGATCTTGTTTCCGTTTTCCACTTTCCCAGGTCCTGCTTCTATTACAGTTCCACGTTGTGGTTTTTCTTTTGCAGTGTCCGGAATAATGATTCCTGAACTTGTTTTTTCTTCAGCTTCAACCGGTCGTACTAAAACGCGATCGCTTAAAGGTTTAATGGTGGCCATACTCATGACTCCTTATGTTTATGATTTATGTTGTTAGTTAAAAAAATTTTTTAAGCTGATTATTCAGCATATACTGATACAATGGTTAGCAAGTACCGTACCAAAAAATTTTGAATGGCAAAAGTGCTGATATAAAGTGAAAAAAAGGTGAGATCCGTCTTTTTCCTTAACGTTCTTGACGGATTTTCAGTGAAACGTGCCAAGTTGTTCAAAATGTGCTGTCATCTTTTCATACTCGGCAGGTGACAACGCTTCGGCTCTCAGATCAAAATTAAATTTTTCGACAGGAAGTTCAGTATCCAGGCGTTTCAACGCGTTACTGAGTTTTTTTCTTCGCTGATTAAAAGCCATCCGAACAATCGTCTTGAGATTTTCATCTTTGCAAAGCAGTGGCGGTTGGTCGAAAGTAATACTTATCACGGAGCTGAAAACATTTGGCGGTG
>SKKO01000171.1 GCA_007123715.1 Balneolaceae bacterium
GGCGGAAGAGCATGCCGAGAGGTTGGAGATGCTGGAGCGGGTTATAAACGGGCTGGCTAAGCCGAACATTACCAAGATCGTCTAACAAGGCGCTGCAGCCGACGGCTTCGCCGCGGCTGAGCTTCAGCGTTAACCTCCTTTTCATCAATCTATGATATCTGACTTGATTTCAGTAGATTTATAACAGAAAGTAACAAAATTCTACAAAAATGAAAGACTGGAGAAAACGTATTACGACAAATCCCGATCAGTGTGGAGGCAGGCCATGTATCAGAGGAATGAGAATCCGGGTCGTTGATGTATTGGATTTGCTTGCTGCCGGTCTAAGTCATGATCAGGTTTTGGAGGAATTACCAGACCTGGAAATAGAAGATATTGAGGCATCTATCAGGTATGCCCGTGGGAAAATTGATCATCCGATTGTAGCAGCATGAAGCTTTGGATTGATGCACAGCTCTCACCTGCTATTGCTGCTTGGATCAACCGCACATTTGATGATATAGAAGCAGAATCGGTACGTGCTTTAGGCCTTCGTGATGCAGCTGATTTAGAGATTTTTGAAGAGGCTAAGAAAGCGGATGTGGTTATCATGAGTTAAGACGATGATTTTATCCAACTCATTGAACAAATGGGGTCACCGCCAAAGCTTATTTGGGTTACGACAACAATTCTCCCTGGAAAGAAAAATTCTCTTCTCGTCCTGAGGCGGTCGGGAATCTGTTTACACCCGCTTTTGCCGATTTCCACACATTTCCAATGGCATTGCACTGCAGGCAGTTTACAATAACGGATTTGCAGTTCATCTGACTGCACCTTTGAGTAAAAAATCAGGTGGTTTGTTTGTTTCGAATAGCGGTTGATATCAATCTGCTGTTTCTGCACTTCTTATAGATTACAGAATAACCGGCTGTTTAAAATTGACTTTATACTTTACTTAAGATTTAGATATTATATCAACATGTCTAAGTTCCAATTTCGCCAGTATCTATTGATGTGTTGTATCATAAGGTCAACTTTAATATAACTCTATCGTTTTAGTATGAAAAAAATACTCTTTTTTTGGAAAGAATTAGGGGCAACCTTCTGGTTTCTTCCGGTGCTGATTATAAGTTTCTCTGTTTTACTGGCTTTCTCCCTTGTGTATTTAGATAATTCAATTACTATTCCAAAAGAAGGCTGGGTTCGCTTTTTTTTAGTAGAAAGCGCTGATTCTGCACGCAGCATTTTAACGACCATATCCAGTGCAATGATGGGTGTGGCAGGTACTGTTTTTTCCATCACTCTGGTAGTTTTGACACTTGCATCTTCACAATTCGGGCCGAGGCTCATCAAAAACTTCATGTATATTCGGCTCAATCAGGTAGTGCTGGGTTTGTACATTTCAACCTATCTCTATTGTCTGCTTGTTTTAAATTCAATATCAGGAAGCAACGGTTATACCTTCATACCTTCCGTATCCATACTTGTGGCAATTATAGCCGCCGTAGTAAATATCATTTTACTAATTATTTTTATCCACCAAATCGCTATAAGCATTCAGGCAGATAAAGTAGTCTCTGATATTTCAGATTCTATGTTTGAACAAGTAAAAAAACTGTTTCCTGAAAAAATTGGAGAGGAGAAAGAGAATGATGAAAATGTTGATGCCACTGCTGTTGTTGCAGGCTATCAAAACCGGACTTCTATAAAATCACCCAAAAACGGCTATCTTCAGTATGTAGATGGAGAAGGTTTGATAAAAATCATAGCCAGGCATGATGCACTATTTGAGTTGTACTACAGGCCCGGCAAACACCTGGTGAAAGATGCAGAAATAGGGTTGCTTTATTCAAATGGCAAGTGGGAAAAAAAAGAGTTTGAAAAGATTTTCAACCTATTTGTAATTGGAAAAACTAAAACATCTCGACAAGACCTTGAATTCTCTATCCAGCAAATGGTCGAAATTGCAGCACGTGCACTCTCTACCGGTGTAAATGACCCATATACTGCCATAACATGTATTGATAATCTTACGTCGATCATGTGCTATTTGGCAGAAGCGAAATTCCCGGCCAAATATCGATATGATGAAGAGGGAAACCTCAGAATTATTGCTGATGCATTAGACTTTGAGGGTATTTTAGATACCGCTTTCAACCAAATTCGGCAATTCTCTGAAGACAGTCCGGCCGTAATTATAAGGATGATGGAAGCACTGACGACCATTCATGAATTTACAAGTAGGGAAAGCCACAAAAACGCAGTTATCAGACATGCCGAGATGGTTTTAAGCAGTGGCAAGCAAAACATGAAAGAGCAGAATGACATTGATGACCTTACTGGAAGAGCTGCAAAGATTTTAAACAGATGAGGAGTCACTGGTCACAACATTGTATAACGTAAAGAGATCAAACCTGCTGAATGGCTCTTCGATTGGGAGGTAGAATTAAATTTATCAAATCGGGAGTTTTATAAATTAGTTACCGTCAATAATCCCAAAATTATTGATGGTTTGTTGTGCCATGAAGACAAAAACGATCATATTTTTATTCACCTTGTTGAAAGTGCAAATTTCAATAAAGGAACCAACAAGATATATTTGGGTGTAGCCGGGAATCTTTTTGCTTTTGCGTGTAAAGTCTCTTTTGAGAAAAGATATGAGGGATATGTTGCCTTTGACTCCAAGTCTGTGTTAATTGAACATTACAAGAAAAAACTTGGTGCCACGCATTACAATGGCAACCGATTAAATGCCAAACCGTTATAGGGTTTAAGCCTTTTCTCATTCTTCAAAGTTATTATTACCGTAAAAAAACTTGCCCGGAATTCCCAATGGAGGTATAACTGATACCCATTTTTTAGTTAGTGCATTTGAAAAAGGCTCAATCCATTTTTGTAAAATAAGTGCTGAATTTAACTAGATAATCTAGGCTTAACTTAATCTCTGCACTGCCGGCCTCCGCATAAGTTTGAAACCAGTAGTTACCAGCCAGATCATCCATAAGATAAACCCGGCAAAACCAACGAATGCTACAGGGGAACCCCCAGCCACAATAGTGTTCCCGAAACCGGTAATCAGTAGCAGGGTGGCTCCTGTAAGCCCAACGGTACGCAGCCAGGAGGGGGTGAGGCCAGCCGAATATGCGCCCATCGAAAACCCGAAAAAAGCTGTGCCCAGGATAGTCATGTTAATGGCAAACGCGGCATTGTGTATGGTCCATGCTAAAGCAAAAAGATCTCCGCCGTTATCGGCAAACAGTACCGAACTGATATTACCTGCCACCAGAATGGAAAATACTCCAACC
>SKKO01000376.1 GCA_007123715.1 Balneolaceae bacterium
GATTTGAAGGTTCTGTACCGGTCATCTGCTCAAAACAATCCGCATCGCGGATGACCGATTTTATAGGCCCGCGAATTCCCCGAAGGGAGATCGGGATACAGACATTCAGATCGCACACCTCACATCAATGAACGAATATCGAATAATGCCCCGTGAGGGATCCCTTTGGGAAATATCCAACACCGAATGTCGAAGGGGTGTTAATCCCACAGGCCATCGGCCTGAAAGAACGCAGCTTGGGGCAACCTTCCATGAAGGTACTCACTGCATGCTAACACTTACCACTTGCAGGCATTCTCTTCAAGTAGAAAAACGCCCCAAGTAAAAAAGGAACACCCCACACCCGGGCAGGCTGAAGGCCTGCGGTAGAAGACTCGCAGACTTCATATTTTTCTTTGTTAGGGTTCTCATAAATCCGGTTTTCATACCAGGTCATTCAATGACTCCGGTTCTATTTATCACAAGTTCTTCTCCTGCGGGGTTTGAAATTTCACCGTCGTTACCCTTGCCTATTAGCACAACTGATGTTAACATATTGATTGACTGATAGTAAAGTAAGATATGGGAAAACTTACAGGAAAAACCGCCATCATTACGGGAGCAACTAAAGGGATGGGACGAGCCATTGCGAAACTATTTTCCGAAGAAGGAGCGAATGTAGTACTCGCCGGGCGTGACAATACTGCCGGACATGAAGTTGAGTACGGCATCAGGAACAAAGGTGGTAAGGCGCTTTTTGTACATACGGATGTGAGCCTGCCGGAGGATAACACACGGCTGGTGAATTTGACGATTGAAGAGTTCGGCAGCGTCGATATCGTTGTAGCCAATGCCGGTATGCTTGGCCTTGGTTCCATAACATCGGTTTCTCCCGAAATCTGGAAAAAAACACTGGATACCAATCTCAATTCGGTATATCACCTGCTGCGAGAGGCCATTCCTTACATGCAGAAAAATGAGAATGGCGGCACGGTTGTAGTAACAGGTTCCATTGCCGCGCATAAAGGTTTTCCGAACCATGCCGCCTACAACGCGAGCAAAGGCGCGGTGCAGGCGCTGGTAAAGCAGGCCGCCGTCGATTACGGGCCTGAAATCCGGATCAACCTCATTCAGCCCGGCCCGGTGGATACGGAGCTCTACCGGTCATCGGCAGTTGCCTTTCCGAATGCAGAGACCATTCTGGATGAAGTGCCCGGCAGCCTTCCCCTGAAACGGGTGGGGACACCCCTGGACATTGCCAAAGCCGCCCTCTTTCTGGCAAGTGATGATTCATCCTGGATCACCGGCACTGTGCTCACGGTGGATGGAGGCGCTTCGGCGAAGGGGTGATATATTTCAAGCTTTTAGTTCTAAAAATCTGGGTCAATAAGATGTAATTTGTAACCATGCGACAAAGATTGATACCTTTCAGCCTGAATTCAGTGCTATTTCATTAAGCACCAAAACTAACTAACTTTCTTTTATGGATATCTTTTGGATCGGGCTGGCATTTCTACTTGGGCTTTTCTTGAACCGATTCCATATACCCCCACTGGTCGGATACCTGCTGGCTGGCCTGGCATTGTCATTTACAGCTTATGAGCCAGGAAATATGCTCCATGAAATTGCTCACCTTGGCGTCATATTTTTGCTTTTTACGGTAGGCCTGCACATCAGCCTGAAGAATATTTTGCAGAACGTAGTGCTTGGAGTTGGCCTTATCCACCTCATGATCTCCACTATTATTTTTTTACCGGTCAGCCTTTATTTTGGCCTGAGTATGGAAGCTGCCATCATAGTATCCATTACACTTGGTTTTTCAAGTACTGTACTGGCAGCCAAGGGCCTGGAAACACGAAATGAATTGAGTTCATACTACGGCCGGCTTGCGATCGGGATCCTGATCATACAGGATCTTGTGGCCATTGGGATTATCGCCTATGCCGGAGGGGGCAATCCGTCACCATGGGCAGCACTGCTGCTTGGTCTGCCTTTGCTGCGCCCTCTGTTATCCGGTCTTCTTAGGATTGTAGAACGCGATGAACTCTTGCTTTTGATGGCGCTGGCACTGGCCGTTGGCGGAAGTGCATTGTTTGAATCCGTAAATGTGAGTGGTGAACTGGGTGCACTGGTGATGGGCATGCTGTTTGTAAATGATGACAAAGCCGATCAGCTCGAGAAAAAAATATGGGGTATCAAAGAGGCTTTTTTAGTGGGATTTTTTCTGGAGATAGGCCTTGGCGGATTTCCGGGGCGTGACGGATTCTACTTTATCGGGATACTTTTATTGTTACTACCATTAAAAGCCATTTTATTTTATGGCCTTTTTATGGCTTTTAAACTTCGTTCCCGAACGGGATTTCTTTCTACGGTAACGCTGACTGCTTACAGTGAATTTACGCTGATAGCCGGTGCTGTAGCGGCTTCTGCGGGAATCATTCCACCCGAAATGATTGTCGTATTGGGGCTTCTCACAGCAATCTCATACGTGATTAATTCCTTACTGGTACGATATGAAGACAGAATCTGGCAGCACTCCTGCGGTGTTCTTCGAAAAGTTGAGAGGAATGTAAAGCATCCCGATCACCAGCCGGTATCGGTTGGCGCGGCCCGTTACCTCGTGATAGGACTTGGCGAGACCGGCCGGGCCGCACTGGAACTCTTTCACAAAAAAAATGAACCGGCTGTGGGGATTGACATTAACCCGGACAGGGTAAAAAAACTCTTGAGTGAAGGATACAGGGTGCTCTATGCAGATGCTCAGGATGCGCTGTTATGGGAAGAGCTTGACATGCAAAAAGTGAGAACAATTCTTATAGCCATGTCGGGAGACATTTATACAAAAGTATTTATTGTGGAGCAGCTTCGCAGAAAGAAATACAAAGAGATCATCCGTGTTTTGACCCAAAATGAACGCGAAGACAGACTGATCCTTGATGCAGGCGGTAATCCGGTTTCAGTACCGGCTGTACAGATGGGTGAAAAACTCGCAAATTTGAGCCTTGACGATAACTGAAATAGGGTAGTTTGAGTGGGTAAACAATCCTGCGAAGACCCTTGCGGACTGCTTTAAATTTTGAAATGAACCAGTCGATTTCCCGCATCGGCTAATGCGTAACAATATTTTCCTGTTTTGTGCATGTCATTGATGCTTTTCTTTTTAAAATATAAATATCAAGCATTTATAAGTACTTATTTTCTAATTTGGGTCATGCGCGGTGCTTCCAGGGTATGTTCATTTAAAATGCCGGCTGCGTCGATGGCACTTTTGATGTTGGGATACGC
>SKKO01000359.1 GCA_007123715.1 Balneolaceae bacterium
ACCGAAATCTTCTGCCAGGTTGATACCTTTTGTTTTCACTTCCACAAGGCTCTTGCTCCTCAAATCTTTGGTAATCCACCCAAAAAGAAGCCAAAACTCTCGGTCAGCGAAGTCATGACCCTGATGATCTTATTCCATCACAGCGGGTATCGCACCATGAAGGGATTCTACAACCATTATGTAAAGGTACACATGCGGCACCTTTTCCCCAAGACTGTTTCCTATAATCGGTATGTAGAATTGATGGCTTCCGCCAACCTGCCCCTGGCACTATTTTTAAAAACCTGCTGTATGGGCTCATCCACAGGCATTTCCTTCATGGATTCGACACCGCTTCGGGTGTGCAAAAACAAACGCATTTCACGAAACAAAGTCTTTGATGGAGTGGGCGCACTGGGCAAGTCCACCATTGGGTTTTTCTTTGGCTTTAAGTTGCATCTGGTCGTCAATGATAAAGGGGAACTGCTCAATTTTATGCTGACTGCCGCAAATGTGGATGACCGCCAGCCGCTGAAGGATCCGGCCTTTATCAAGGCCTTTACAGGCAAGCTATACGCCGATAAAGGATATGTCTCCGCAGAGCTGACCCATGCGTTGTTTTGCGATGGCATTCATTTGGTAACGCAGATTCGGAACAATATGAAAAACTGCCTGATGGAGCTCAAAGATAAGATCCTGCTACGGAAACGATCCATTATTGAGACCATTAATGATGAGCTAAAGAACATGTGCCAAATAGAACATTCACGCCATCGATCCCTGGCAAACTTCCTGTCGAACCTACTGGCCGGTCTGGCTGCCTATTCATTCTTTCCTAAAAAACCAGCCATCAAGTACGATTCCGTTCATACAAATCAATTAAGCCTGATTTAGAATCGAACTCAGGTTATTAGATCTTCTTTAGCCTGATTACTTAATTTATAGCTGGCCATCCCTACGTAACTGATTCTTTGACTCAGCTAAAATCTCATCACGTTTTTGATTGGTAAACCCGCTGGCTTCTGCTGCAATTAATTTTGCACGAATCCAGTTAATTTCTTCCTGCTGGTTCCGTTTTCTTCGAATAAGATCATTAATCAGTTCACTTTTGCTGGAATACTCCTCTTTATCCACCTGGGCTTTTAACCAGTCATCATTGGGTTTGGTAAGGGTTATGCTTTGTCGTGTCATGTATCCTCCTAATATTGGTGTAAATTTACACCAATATTGTATCACGTGCAATGATGGTGGTTGTAATCATTTAGGACTGTAACTCGCAGTCATGAAACTGAACGACCAGACGTTGGCAACGGTGATGAAAAAGAAGAGAATCCATCCAAAGATGACACCGGGGGGGATTATTCGATTACGATGTTTTAGGCCCGGGTCACAGATTAAATTGGAATTATGAATGAAGTCGTTTTTTCGTAATAAAAAAAAGGCATACATTTTCATGTACGCCACTTACTTTTGCTTAAAAGAACTTTAACTCAGTTATTTCTCTTCAGCTTCAAGAGCAAATTCTACACTTGCTCGCTCTTCATTAATTTCAACTTCCTCCGCTTATTAATCATGCATTGACTGCAGATGCACCGTATCCGGCCCGGCGATTTTGAAAACACGATCGTCTTCTCTCCCCACGACGAAGTCCTGCCGGAAAAAGAGCGAATCAAGTTTTCCTTCCACAACAAGATCGATCCTGTTATTCATCCGGTCTGTCAGGCCGTCATGAAAAATAAAATATATACCACAACATCCGGGTTTTCCATTTAAGCATAAACCGGTTGGCGGTTTACATAAGTCAATTTCTTCCAAATTATTTTTTTTAAAAACACGGATTTGAACAGAATCGGCCGGCTCATTATCCGGCATCAAAATGGTTACCGGTACAATAGGATTCGGTTTATCGAGTACAGGAACTTCTGCCTGATCACAATGGGTAAATATTCCCAAAGCTAAGATCAACACTCCTATGTAAAAACACCGCGTAAGATTATTTATTTTATTCATCTTATCATCCTGATCCTTTAGTACGTTGTCTTGGGTTCTCCGTTTTGCAACAAATCAGCACGAATACCGGGAATACGGCTGAGATAAGATCTTGTTTGAAGTGGAGCTGTAGATCTGCCCCAAAGCAAACCTACCAGCAGTGCCGGCGACTCATAATCAGGCGAATCAACCCAAAATACAGGAGACCCACTGTCACCACTTCTGGCATAAGCATTACTTCGGATTTGGCATGCCAGTGTCCAGCCCGACAGGCCTGAAATATTACTTATATTTGTACAGTTACTCCTTATTGTACCTATAGTTCATCCTGTTCGTTGTCCTATTTTGTGTATTTGCAGGCCTTGAAATAATGGAGCGTAATCCTCGAATTCTCCCAAAATTTCTGCCCGGGCATAATCGTTTTGATAAGGTATAAGGTCAATAGAGCCGTGATCTCCCCAAACCATTCCGGGATATTCTGTCCACAATATTTCATTAAATGCCAACTGCTGCCCTCCACTGTGATCGATTATCGCAGTATCACTGAACCGTACACTGCCACCTCCCTCATAATCCCGGTATTCTATTCCAATGAAATGCGTGGACAGCGGAACCGATTGTTGATAGAAAGGAGTATTTCCTGTATGGCTGAAATCGTATGTACAGTGAGAATTGGTAATCCACTTATTAACACCATTTAATTTTATGTTAAAACCGAAAGTGCAATTTCGCACATAATTTGATTCAGGGATTGGCCTTCTTATCAGCAAACCCCCTCTAAGTGGCCGGACTCTGTCTTCGAGTGTATGATTGCTTCTGAAAAGCATATTATGAGTCATTGGATTGGATGCCACTTCAACTGGTTCGCTTTCATAAATGATAACGCCATTTTCAGAAATGGAGTATGTTCTCAATAGATTCTGGTAGTCTATTCTGTTGGCAGTTTTTAAAATAGCTATGGAGAATGCATTTTCTTCCACATTGATGTAAGACTCCACAATATCATCACGCTCATGAATTACCGGGGTCAGCACATCACGGATATATTGCAATTCATGGAATGTGTACCCGGTCTCTTTGATTCTGAATGACTCCACGTTTATACCGATATTTACTGAGTCAAATTTTTTCAGTATTTGGGAAGTTATTTCAGATAAAATGGATTCTCTTTGAGCTGCAAAACTCTCTTGTTCAACCAATGATACAACCATTTCTTCACGTTCCGGTTCGAACCAAATACCTGCAAAACCGTCATATATTTCACTCAGTTTGTTTTTCATGCGTTCCGCTTTTTGTACAACCGGCAACTCACTGAAAGGCTTATTTTCATAAAATGTTGCTGTAAAAACGGTTGGTAGCACCGATGGTATGGCCGTCTTTCTCCGTTGAAATGTCTGTTCTATCGCTTTCTGAAGAAGCGCTCCTTCAAACGGAAGGTTCTGACACAAAAAATAGATATCGTAGAAATCCTTCATTCGGCTGTTAAGCATGTCCAGATCAATCATCGCCTGGTACTTTTCTGCAATGGCACTGACTAACGTATATGCTTGAATTTTGGGTTTTTCTCCATCCAGAATGGATGGAAACTCAATCCACAAAGGTTCCGGTGTAACAATATCCCCAAACCCTATATCTATCTGGATTAATATCCGGGCGCTTCCCAGGCTCCCCTTAATTTTATATCGATACCTATCATACGCCTGGTTCTTCCGGATCTCATCTTCCTCTATCTCACCCGGGGCAAACTCCAATCCATCTTCTGGTACGCTCACAGTACAGCATTCTGCAATCATCCTTTTGATTTCGCTAATGGTTCTTTTCCCCGGACCGAGTAGATCAATGTCCCGGGTCGATCGTATCTCTGAAATACCTGTTGTACGCAGTAAAAGTGCGCCCTTCAGAACAAACTGATCTACATATTCAGATTGGCTTATTCTGAATAGAAACCGCTCCATGGCATAATAGCCCAGCAGTTCATTGAATGGCCGCCCGGAACTCTTTGCCAGGTTTAACAGCAATTGATGAACAGATGCAGCTTTCTGTTGCCTAATTTTACTCATACGCCAGGGCCTCCATATAGGGTTTGATCACGGACTCTACCCTGCAAATATGGGCATATCGTATAATATCTTTATAGGTGGCCCTCCCTTGGGTAACGCCTTCCCGCAAAGCTTCAATGGCAATCTCTTTGCCGATTTGATTGCGAAATTTAAAGCAGTCCGCAATGGTCTTCGCGGGGTTGTATACCTGAATGGCCAGCCCGTCTACTGAATGCTTCTCAACCCCCTCTGTGAGGCTTTCATCTGAAAACCGGTAGACCTGAAGAGGAGGATGATCAATTTTTGGGTCCCGCTGTGTTCGGGCAATGGCGATATGAACCCTGTGAGGAATCTCTTTTGTCATGTCGTGAAAATCAAGAGCCGAAAGCAGGCAAATCGTAGCCGAGGGTATCTTAGCTGCAACAATTACCAGATCCGGGTTGGATAGGGGTTTATCATCATTAAGTTTGTACAGTCCTCTTTCAAGCCGGATGATCAACCCTTCATCCCGAAGTTTGTACAGAGTCCGGGGATGAATACCAGCCGAAAGGAGCTCAGAAGTACGCAGAACACCCCCCCTATTTTTAAACAGTTTGAACGCCTCATGGATTTTTTGATCATTGAGAATTGTCATGGATAATAAAGCATACATTTATCATTAAGTATATGCGTTATTATCCAGATTGGCAACTCATCTTCACGGTGTATTTTTTTATAAAAGAAGTGAGTCTTCATGGTTCAATAATCCATAAGATTATCATACCATCGCCCCGGAGCGTTTGTGTTACTAATTAAATTATAACTTTTATGTAACCACCCACATCCCCTCCCCTGTTGCGATATGGCAGATAATTGCGGTTATTGTTATAATTATTCTCACACAATTAAATAGTAACAATATGGCAGCCAATGAAGGTAAAATATAACCGGGTATCAACCACCGGCCTTTGCTTCATCTTCTATAGGATAAGCAAGACACACCATTTCAGCCCGGGCTAGTGTTTCAAATTACCGGAGCCATAGATCTAAAAGAAAAAACTATCAAAACTATTGCTTTGCAATTCAACGTTTCAGACCCACAGTGATGAGCCTGAAACTTATTCTATCTGGCCTAACTTTTTCCAGGCGATGCGAGCCGGTTAAAACAGATCGCACATTTATATGGCAGTCTTATCCTAATCCAGTGATTTTAGATATTTGAAAAATTCACTGTCTGTTGAAAGGAAGATGGATGTGTTTTCATCAAACGACACTTCGTATGCTTCCATCGCTTTGATAAAATCATAAAATTCCCTTGTGCTGGCATTTCTGTTATAAGCTTCGTTATAAATGGATGCTGCCATGGCATCACCACGGCCGCGTATTTCTCTGGCTTCACGGAAAGCAGCCGATTGTATTTCGAGTAATTCTCTCTCCTTTTCACCCTCTATGCGAGAAGCTGCGCCCTGTCCTTCCGACCTAAACAGATCCGCAATTTTATTGCGTTCACTGATCATTCTGTCATAAACCGTAATTCGGACTTCCTCCACATAGTTAATTCGTTTAAACCGAAAGTCAAGGATGGCAATGCCGAGATCTTCTGCTCTTTCATTTGCCAATTGGAGCACAATTTCCTGGATTGCGATTCGCCCTACGTGTATTGTTTCAAGGGAATCCTCAATCACTTCGAAAATTTCTGCACCAAGATCCGGTTCTCTGTTTGAGGTTCTGACAAGTTCAACCAGATCGTGTGAAGCAACAGCGTTTCGTGTTTCACCGTCCAGAATATCATCAATTCTGGATTGAGCTCCTCTTTCATCCCGAAGCCTTATAAAAAACTGAAGAGGATCTGTAATATGCCATCTCGCATAGGAGTCTACAAAAATAAATTTTTTGTCCCTGGTTGGAACCTGGTTTTGATCTCCATCCCATTCAAGAAACCTTTTATCGAAACGATTTACTTTTTGAATGAATGGTAACTTTACTTTTAAGCCTGGGTTGGATACTGTTGAACCCACCGGTGCACCAAACTGAGTAAGGATTACCTGCTCAGTTTCATCTACCGAATAAAAACTGTTGCTGGCTATGATGATTGCAAATACTGCAATTATGATAATTATGCTATTCTTTTTCATTCTTACATCCTCAGTTATTTTGCGGATTGGGGTTAACCGTATTTACGCTATTCATCTGCATTTGCAGCAGCGGTAATACATTTGCACCATCCTGGTCAGTAATGACTTTGTTACCGATTTTCGGCAGCAGGGTTTGCATCGTTTCATAATATAATCTCCGCTTCGTTATTTCTTGTGCCATTACATATTCTCTGTGCAGAGCAATAAATGCGGCAACTTCACCTTCGGCTGTATTTGTTCTGTTTATTGCATAACCTTCGGCCTGCTGTATGGTTTGCTGTGCTTCGCCACGAGCCCGGGGTATCACACGGTTATATTCCGACCTTGCCTGGTTAATAAGTGTTTCTCTCTGTTGCTGAGCTTCATTAACCGCATTAAAGGAAGGTTTTACAAGCTCTGGCGGATTGATATCCTGGAGTACCACCTGCTCAATTCGCACACCGGTTTCATATTCTATATTCAACTGCTGCAATATTTCCTGGACCCTTGCAGCTACAGACGCACGGCCTATCGTAAGAACTTCGTTAACCGTTCTGTTGCCAACAACCTGGCGCATAGCTGCCTCAGACATATCCCTGAGGGTCTTATCAGGGTTCCTCACTTTAAACAAATAATTGTAAGGATCTGTAATTCGATACTGAACAACCCACTCTACGTCAGCAAGGTTCAAATCGCCGGTTAACATGAGCGATTCATCAACAAATCCTGCCTTAGTGTATCTTGTTTGTACCCCCGTTTCTAAGGTTCTGTAACCGAACTCCTGTTTCAGTTGTCTTTCGACAGGCACGATTTTGACTGATTCTGTGAAAGGAATTTTAAAATTAAGACCGGATTCAGCCGTTCTTACATATTCACCGAATCTCTGTACTACCCCGACCTCCTCGGGTTCTACAGTATATATAGAGGAAAAAAGAAGTATTACCCCAATGATACCTATAGCGATCACTCTAAAATTTTCCAATAATTTTTTTACTTGCGGAGGGACACTGATGTCACTGCCGTCAAAAGGGTTCTTTATTTCAGACATATATTATTAATTGTTTTAGCTAAAATGGACAACAAAACATACGAATAGATTAACTGATTTGGTACGTCTCATTATAACAATTCCCGTATGAGGTAATTAGCAAACTTTGAATTCAAATCAGGGATTTAAGGGGATAAAAGTTGAGTTAATCCATATTAGAACTTAGCCCGGATTGCTATATCAAAAATGGGGCAAGTCCAATACTACATGAATTGATATTTATGTTAGTTTAACATAAGTGCATGGTAAATTTCTTCTTTCGTTGAAAAGAGAAACACTCATTAAAGTTTAAAAATCACGAATTATTAATCTTGAAGAAATTTTATTAAAACCGGTGCCCTTGGCTCATTGTTACTTGGAACCGGAATGTTAGCCGGAAAGGCATGTACTCCTGTAACTCAAAGGGACAAGGCAAAAAATGTGATCTTTTTTGTGAGTGATGGCATGAGTGTAGGTGCACTCACTATGGCCGATCAAGTACTCAGACGGTGGGATGGACGAGATAAGATTTCTAAGTGAGCTGCATAAGATACCTGTGAGGATCTTTTTTGGCTTTGAAAAAATAAAGACCCAAAAACCTGCCTGCACAGTGACAGTATGTTGTCACTTACCGTGATTATACTGCTGTATAACCAGATAATTCACCTATGAATGCAGACAACTACGAAGCGATTAATGTTCTGAATATAAGCAAGGGGTTTAACCGGGAGGGATTGCAGCATCAGATTACACCTTACCGGTTTCATCGCAAGGATGGAAGCACACATCACATTTCGCAGATAAGGCACTTTCATCAACAGAGAAGCGGCAGGCGGCACCAATACCATTAACACGTGTTGACCCGGGATGGTTTGCACTGCCGTCTGCTGTTAGATATGCATACACTAACCTGGCGATTGGTGGAAGTAAAAGAATCTGTATAAAAAACTGTAAGGAATTCCGGTTTTTTGGTTCATATATATGAGAACATGAACTGAAGTTTTGGTTGAAATCCACAGCTTCTACTTTTAACTAATTGGCCACAACAATTGAGCGATATTGTCAGATTAACCGAGCAAATAGATAAATTTGTACGCAACCAGCTTACCTGAGATGAGCCGCTGAAACTTATGGATGGGCGATGAACAGATTCAGTATCAGTACTCTTTTTTTTGTAGTTTTTTATGGTTGTGGTATTAGGTTTTTGGGATAAACACTTCCTGCCCTCCCCTCACAAACCTGTCCAAGTTTTGGATAAATTTAATCATCGACAAAACATTAGTTTAAATTTATTAATAAACCATTTGCTTAATTCCATGAGTCTTTTAAATTGGTAAAAATCATAATAATGTCTGTCACCTGTATCTGACTAATAACCAATAACCTGTAAATATGAAAACATTAATACTCTGCTGCGACGGAACCTGGAATAGTGCGGATCAGCAAAAAGATGAAGTTTTGTGCCCTACCAACGTGGTGAGAATGGCATACCGCATTGCCAAAAGAAATCAGGATTTAGCACAAATCGTCTATTATGTGCAGGGGGTAGGTACAGGCAATCGCCTCGACCGCCTTGTTGGCGGAGCGTTGGGCAGGGGTGTAGAAGATAATATTTTTAAAGCTTACCGTTTTTTGATCGCCAACTATGAACCGGGTGACGAGATTTACCTTTTTGGTTTTAGCCGCGGTGCGTTTACAGCCCGGAGTATCGCGGGCATGATCAGAAAATGCGGAATACTTGGCCGCGAATATATTGACAAGTATGGCGAGGCGTTGGCTCTTTACCAAAATGATGAACATCCGGATGAGAACGGGCCTGAGGATTTTCGAAAAAATTATACTGTGAACAGGGATGAACCGACTCCCATCAAATTTATTGGTGTTTGGGATACGGTTGGCGCTCTCGGTATTCCAGTAAGAGGCCTTCGCCGTTTATCTTACAAAAAACACAGGTTTCACAACACGGAACTCAGCAGTTCAGTAAAGTATGCTTATCACGCTCTTGCAATTGATGAACGCCGCACCCCCTTTAAACCAACATTGTGGGAGTATATACCAAAAGTAGCGCTTGATGGGAGTGATCAAATCGTGGAGCAGGTGTGGTTTGCAGGAGTACACAGCAATGTTGGAGGCGGATACCCAGACCGGTCTCTTGCAGATATTACACTGAACTGGATGATTGAAAAAGCCAAGCTGGCAGGGCTTGGGTTTGACGAAAATGTGGAAAAACTTCATATTTGTACACCAGACTGTAATGGAAAGTTATACAACTCAAAAAAAGGTATTTATCGCTTAAGCCGGGGGTATGACAGGATCATCGGACGTTCTGAAAAATTTGAATCAGATGAAACGTCCATAGACAAAGGTGCAGATCCTACTCAATCTGTTCATCAGAGTGCCCTTGACCGATGGGATATCGAATCTAAATATCGGCCGGTAAATCTTGTCGAGTATTTAAAAGCAACAAATAATGACCGGGTTAAAGACATGTAGTGATCATGATAAATCGCCATGACCAAATTCTGATTCGTGCTTCAGCTTTTCTTGGAATGGCGATTATTACTCTTGCCGGCATCATGATGTTCATCTATCCAAAAACCGGAGATTTACCGGAAGGATACAGATCAGCCGTTCTGGCGTTTGAATTTGCTACAGAAGAAGCCGATCTCTTGTTCATGACCGGGACAGAAGAGAACGCCCGCCAAAATCGAAGTGATATGAACCGTGGTCAGAATGTGGATATGCTGTTTCCTTTTGCATACGGTGGTCTCATCCTTTTCCTTCTTCTGAATCTTACACGGATGGGTTTGCTGGTGCCAAAAATCGGAATACTGTTTGCGATAGCAATTATACCGGCCGATTTGTGGGAAAACCTGGTGATGTTCAGCATTACCGCCCGCCTGGATGAAGGGCTGCCGGCTGCCGACCTTTTGCCGCGCCTGAACGTTGCAACCTGGCTTAAATGGTGGGCGATCAGTCTCGCCGCGTTTTGCCTTTCTGTGGGGTATTTTCAGAAAAAGAAGATTCTAAATGGTGTAATCAGCTTGTTAGCTTCTGGTGGAATTGCAATTGCGTGGATATCCGGCGCGAATCCACCCGTTGTTGAGGGAATGGTTTTGATGCTGTCAGTTTTTTTCGGCTATTTTTCTTTCTTGTCGATCTACCGGTATTGGCGCTGGAAAAAGACGGGAATTGTACAAATACGGTGAAATTACAGGATTAATTACCAGTAACATAATTACCGGAAACCGGCCTGTATTTATCAGCTAATTCCGGTTTACCCCATTTTTCGTAGAGGTATATTAATCGGCCAAGGTTTTTTTTTACCATTTCATCATCTTCATTCCTTACCAGCCGAAATGAATTAAGGCTATTCTTTAAAATATGTTCTGCATGTTCGAACCGACCTGTTTCTGTAAGATAGGCGCCATATTCACTTTGAATAAAAGAGAGTACTATATGGTTTTCGGCTAAAGTACTCTCGGCAATTTTATGAACTTCTTCTAAATAGATACCGGCTGACTTAAAATCACCTCTCTGATTATGAATTGCACCGAGATTATAGATGCTTATAATAACATCTAAATGATCATCACTAAATAGTTGTCTCCTCGTTCTTAAGACATCCAGTAATATTGGTTCAGCGTCATCAAGGTGTCCACGGGCCCACAAGAGTATAGCAAGGTTGCTTTGAGTTAATATTGTGCTTGGATGCTGACTGCCCAGATGATTCATTTTTGAATCGAGCGCTTTTCTGTAATAAATCTCAGAATCATCAAATTCTTCCAATTCTTTCAATACCCAGCCCATGTTGTGGAAAAAAAAGGCAGTCCTTGAGTGATCATCCCCCATCAATCGCAGCTGGATATCAAGAGCATTGGAGAAAGCTTCATGAGCCTCATCATAGCGGCCGGTTTCCATAAGAACTACACCCAGATTAGACAGTACATCAGCATACTGAAAGTGTTCACTGCCAAATAATTCTTCCGTTTTAATTTTGAGTGTACTAAGTATGTTTATTGATTCATCATATTTACCTAATCTGAATCTAATGATCCCAAGGTTTTCTAATGCCCTGGCTTCCTCCTGAATAGGCTTTCTGTTTGAGTTTGCGTAATAATTAACTGCAATTTGTGCAAGTGAATCCGAGGTTTGCAGGTTTCCCATACGTTGGTAAGCAATCGAAAGATTATGATAATTTTGTGCAAGCAGAGTAGATTGATCTGATGCCAGCTTTTTTCTTGTAGTGAGAGCTTGTGTATGTAATTCAAGTGAATTCTCGTATAAACCTCGCTCCCATTGCAGTATTCCAAGGGTTGTCTGGCTTTCAGCAACTTCAAGATGTTCCGGCCCATAGATTTCATTGCGTAATATGAGTCCCTCACGAACCACTTTGTCTGCAATATCAAAAAGGCCTAGATTTATATAGACAGTTCCAATCACATTCAGCAAGCGTGCTTTTAGCTCTGGCTGTTCATAAAAATCCACGCGTATGGAGGAAAGGCTGTAATCAAGAAATTCACGTACAGTAAGTGAATCAAGTTTTTGTGGGGATGTGGGATCTGATGCGTTAAAAAGATTTACCATAAGATTTGTGATTTCTTCAGCCCGGTCACGTTCTATTTCTGCCCTGTCGCGTTCTTCCGCCGTAATTTTTAACTGGTAACTGACGGCTGCTATAAAGGTTACAATCAATAAAAATATGCCAATTGTAGTGACCACTGCTGCCTTATGTCTGGAAATAAACTTTATTATCCTGTAGCGTGTAGAGCCTTTCCGGGCAGTAACCGGCATATGATTCAGGTAGTTCAGTATATCTTCTTTGAGCATTTCAGCAGACCTGAAACGACCCCCGGGCTCTTCTCTCAATGCCGTCAGTATAATGGAATCGAGGTCTCCTTTTAGTTCACGGCTTAGTTTTTCGGGTGTTGAAGAACGGCTAATTGCTATCTGAGCAACAGTATCGGATGGAATTTCCTCCTTATTTATCCCCGGGCTTTTCAGAATCCTGACAGAAGGTTTTACAGGATTTTTCCACATGGCTGCAGGAACCGGGCCCGTAAGTAACTCGAGCAGAAGTACACCGAGTGTATATATATCTGTTGCGGTTGAAATTTGTTCAAATTTTACCTGTTCGGGTGCAGCATACTCTGGGGTCATCAGCCGTAATCCGGCTCTTGTAACAGGCACGGTTAACATTGAGTGTTCATCATCGAGAATCCTGGCAATTCCAAAATCCAGAAGTTTTACCGTACCGTTTTCTGTAACAAGGATATTTGATGGTTTGAGATCGCGATGTACGACAAGCTGCTGATGTGCATATTGAACCGCATCACATACGTGTGCAAAAAGCTTTAGCCGCTCACGGATGGTCAGCTTTTTTAAGTCGCAATACTCATTAATGGGTATGCCATCAACATATTCCATTGCGAAAAAAGGCTGTCCGTCTTCAGTGAGTCCGCCATCGAGCAGGGTGGCAATATTCGGATGCTGGAGCCGGGCAAGAACTTGTCTTTCATAGCGAAAACGCCTGAGAATTTCTTCGGAATCCATTCCTTTTTTGATGCATTTCAGTGCAACTTCTTTCTTAAAAACACCATCATCACGCTGGGCAAGATACACCTGTCCCATTCCCCCTTTGCCAATCAGTTTTATGATGCGATATTTACCAACCAGCGTGTTTTCTTTAAATACAAAATCTGCGTCAGGCGGCTCTCCTTCAAGGATAGGCTTCAAGGGTTCAAGAAAGTCAGTCAGGGTTTCGCCAATAAACGACAGGGATTCATCATGATATTGAAGAAGCCTGTAGACATCTTCTATTAGTGTAGGGTCGTGAGACGTAGCATCGGTAAGATAGCTAACTCGTTCCTCCAGTGGAAGATCCAGCACCTGTAGGAGCAGTTTATCAAGCTGATGGTTTCGTTTGTTGTCAGGTTTGGGCATTCGTGTGCGTATCGGAGATTTTATTCATTGCAACTCTAATGAATATCGTAATACAGCATAAAGACGTATCAAAAATTTGTGTTTAACCAATATCACAAACATTTATCATTCCACGGTTCAACTGCGGTTTCACCAAAAACAGATTCATAAAACCTATCAATTCAGCTGTTTTCTGAGTCTTTCATTGCACTGTAAAGCCAGGTTCGGGCACGTGCCCAGTCCCGTTTCAGTGTAGGTTCCGATAAACCTGTAACCTCGCTGATCTCTTCATAAGTCATACCTCCAATGAAACGGTATTCCACCAGTTTACCGAGCCGGTCATTCCATTCCAGTAGTTTTTCGATGGCACTATTCAGTGAAATAAATTCTTCAATTCGTTCTTCCACCCCGAGTGATAGCCCGCTTAAGGTTAGATCATCACTGTTTCCGCCCCTTTTTTGTGCGGTTTTTGCACGCAAATAGTCTACAAGTATAAAACGCATGGCGCGTGAAGTGGCAGCAAAAAAATGGGCGCGGTCTTTCCAGTCGTGATCAGAAGCCTGGATTAATTTCAGAAAAGCTTCATGAACAAGTGCAGTAGTATTCAGGGTTTCACCCCGTCTGAAACCTGCAAGCCTCTGATGGGCAATTTTTTTCAGGTCGTCATACGCAAGCTCGTAGACCAGCCTGAAGGCATCATCATCACCGTTTTTGGCTTCGGACAGGTACCTTGTAATGGCATTTGCTTGTTGCATATTATTTCCAGTTGACAAGAAAGCTGCTCTGGTTGAATTTTACACATTTTAATAAAGCAGGCTGAAAGATGCTATTTTTTAAATAAATGAAAAACAGGGAATATTAATGATGATGTGCATACCCCTTACGGTGATACTCTTTTTCATTTTTTCCATAAAGGATATATAAACCTGAGTTCTATTATAATAATCTGACAATCAAATCAGCAATCAGGTTAAGAGTATAAGGCGGTGTTGAAGCCGAGTTACATGGTGGTAATTACAGGATAGTAATTGATCCGGCTATTTTCACAGATTAGATGCCTGAGGAGCATCTTGACCCTCTCCGGGATCACGATTGCCACCCGCTCGGCTGATAAGCCTGCTTGGGCAGGTTTTATATTATTCGGAAAAATTGCACTGCCTGCATAGTTATCACAATGCTTTATGCTGTTAAAAATCAATTTAGTGTACTATAGTGCCATAGTGCCATAGTGTTTTCGTGGCAAAACACTCCGAGACTCCCAAAAAGGTTGACTATGTCAAAGAATCTCCCCGTACTGGTGAATTTCTTTTAAAAAACTGATACCCACCTCCCTTCTTTTCCGATGTTGTAAGAAAATATTCAGAAAATTCATGACTCATGCATCAAAATAGTTGGAGATCATTCCTCTATAGTTTCCTGATTCTTGTGGTGGTTATGCTCACTTCCAATACAGTTTACTCCCAGCATATTATCGTGGAACCAAGCTTCGATGGGGATGAGTGGGTGAACCGAAAAACCCCAATTTATTTTGAATTTGACCAAATAGTGACCCCGGATGAGGGACGATTGGCCCTATGGATTGGCACGGATGATGTAACCGGAATTACGCGGATCGAAGAAAACAGAATGATCTATCCAGCCGACCGGATTTCTTTGCCATCAGGCAGGCACACGGTTAAATTGTTCTTGGTTGAAGACGGTGATAACTGGTCAGAGATTGCCCAATTTCCTCTGAATGTGCGAACCATCGGAGGTATCGAGGAATTGTCAGCAACGCCAGGCCTTACGCTCACCAATAAAGGGCAGTTTGTTGAGGAAAAGCGCCCCATTATTCCCGAGAGTGAGCGCCCCACCTTCCAGGATATCACCGGCCAGTTGAATATCAAGGCGCTGGCTACAAGAAACGACTGGCAGATTGATCTTGAAACACAGATCCTGGGTGTCTCTTTCGAACGTGAAGCCCTGCGTTTTCGCGATCTGGGAGAAGATGCCCCGCGTATTGATCTTGCCCGATACCAGGTAAGTGCAACGAATCGCGGAGCAAAAATATCGGCTGGTCACCTTCGACATGGTCAGCACCAGCACTTGCTCAACAACTTTCAGAGCCGCGGATTGATGTACCGCCAGGAAATTGACGATTATCTTGATATAACCGTTGCCGGAACGTATGCAGGGAACGTGGTGGGATGGAGTAATCTGGCCGGTTTTACTGATCCCGGTCATCGCATTATCAGCGGCACCGTAGGTTTTGATGCGATTGAAAATGCTCCCGGAGCCCTCAGGCTGGAAGCAACCTCTGTATTTGGGGCAAGGGAGCCCAGAAATTCTTTCAACCAGGAGGCTATTCTCGATTCGGAGACCAGCCGCGGGGCTGGCCTTCGACTACTGAGCACTCTTTTGGACCGGCGCATCAGAACGGAAGCCAGTGTAGCCCTGAGCAGCTTCAAAAACCCGAACGATCCCAATCTAAGCCAGGGACAGGAACTGGTTCCAGTATTCACGGAAAACCGGATGGCATGGCATGCCGATATGAGTGCCCAGCTGCTCAGAAACATGAAATTTATGCCGCGCGCCCCACTTAATTTGAGAACAGGCTACAAGTTCACACGAATTGATCCGCTATATGAGACTGTTGGCGTATTTGTACGGGGTGATATCGAAGAACACCTGTTCAGTGCGATGACAAGTGCCGGCCCCCTCAGCGTGAACCTCCAGCACAGACGTAACGAAGACAACCTTGATAACCTGCCATCCGTACTCAAAACCCTTTCCCGGCAGCATAGCATACAAGTGCAGCTGAATACATCATCCCTTGTTGGTTTTGACAGTACAATCCCATCATGGATTTTACCGAATCTTGGTTATAGCTATAATTATGTGCACCAGTTTGGGGCAGGCGTACCGCCCGAAGGCGGTTTTAATGAATCGCATGTGCCAGACCAGAAAAATTATGTGTACCAGTTTTCCACAGCATGGCAAAAAAGCAGCTGGTCGTTCAGTTACCGTTTTCAGAACTCCTTCCAGGATAATCGACAGCCCGGCAGGGAAAACAATGATTTTATCAGGAACAATCATGTGGTCGCCTTTCGTATTGCTCCCGTCCGGCAACTTGATCTTGGTACAAACCTCAACTTTGACCTCAATAAAAACAGGGCCATCAACGAAACAGAAATTGCCCGAAGGCTTGGGTTTAATGTACAATTACGGCCTTTCGACAGTCTGAATCTCAGGGGATCATATCAGCCGTCGCGCAGGTTCGACAGGGCTGACACACGCCTGCAGACCCAGACGCAAATCAGCGCTGAAGCAACCTGGAGGTTCAGTTTTTTTACCTATATGCAAAATCCTCCGGGGGCAAGCATTTACCTGCGATTTTCACGGCAGGAGACATTCCGGATGGACCCTTTTCGCGATGAACCCGATGAAAATATGATCTGGACACTTCAGTCCGGCATAACCCTTAACCTGTTCTGATCATGAAACGAATTTTTCTTATCTCTTTTATCTTGATATTTTTTTTTCAGCCTGCCTTCGGCCAGATAGCCGTTAATCCGGTGGGTGTAAATGTAAATGCAAGCGGTCCTACGGTTGTCTTTCTTACATACGGAAATATTGAGGGATACCGGCCATCTGAAGCACTTTGGTGCGGCGAAATGGAAAATGCATTTCCGCATGTGGGTACCCGCTGCCGTCCGGGTACCATATACGGTTCGCTTCCCTTTGCATTCGATCAGTCAACAGAAAGCGGGGTGGGTGGTTTTACGGACATTATGTCTATACCATCATCGGTTGCCCGCCGGGCTTACCAGGAGGCAGCCCGTGGTGGTGTGGGTACGTTTTTTTACGTCCGTCGTTTTGAAAGCCTTATTGGGGGTCGCGATGTCTATGTGAATGTAACCTGCAGACTTGCCGGTGGTGGTGCCCGTGTGCCTTTTGCTCTTACCGGAGTTCAGATGTCATTCGCCGATGATGTGCCGGTTTTGAGTATCATGCGCGGTGAGCAGTTACAGCCATTTTCGGCAGAAATCCGTTATAACGGAACCGGCCAGCTTCAGGGGCGCTGGGAAGTGGTAAGGCCCGGTGATGAACTGCCGTTGATCGAGGATCTTCTTACAGAAGCAACGCTGCCTGCAGAAAGAAGAGGGTTGCAGCGCCGTTACCTTGAACTGGAACGTTTCAGCTATTTTTTGCCCCCTTCGTCAGATTCGTTCATCCTGCCCGGCCCTGATGTTTCTGCCATACCAAGTGATTTTGAAGGAATGTACATGATTCTTCTCCGGGTTGAAGCTACCGACGATAAAGAGGGAGACAGCAGTCTGGATGAAGTGAGTGCAGGCTTTGGAACGGTAAACAGTGGTGGTGTAGCCGGTTTTCCGATACCTCCATTGAGGTACTTTGTAGGCAGTACCCCGGCCGGAATGACGGCATCTAATACCGGCGCCATCAAGCCGCTTTTTCCTGAACCTGATGCAGCATGGTATCCGGGAGAACCGATAGATTTTAGCTGGACGGATGTTATCGGTGCGGCTATCTACCAGCTTGAACTGGAAGACCGCTACGGAACCGAACTGCTTACTGCATGGATGGAGCCGGGTATTTTTTCCTACCGCGCGCCGGGCTGGGTTTTTGCCCAAACCCATAGCAACCAGCTTAAGTGGAGGGTATCCGCGCTGAATCAAAACGGTGTTCTGCTCAGCCGTACTGCATGGCGGCTGATGATGAAGGAGTAAATTTTTTTTATGAATATAAAGTAGGTATAAGATTTATGAGGGAAAGGCAGAAATTCATCGCCGTAGTTAACGCCGGCGCCATCCCAATTTTGAAGTACCGGAATACCGATTAATTTCTCCGTGAACTTAATTTGCTCAGGACATGCCTGCGGCGGAAGAAAAAAAAGCTTACTCAGGGTACTGCAGGTACTCCTCCGTCGCTTCTTCCTCTTTACCTTTCTCACAGCAAAATTTCGCTTTCACGTACAAAAATGAGATGGCGAATTATTCGGTTTAAATCTTTGCCATCGGGTATTGGGTATAATATTGAAATTTGACCGGATACCCCGGAGCCCTGAATCGTAAAAGTTTTCTTTTGAACCACAAAAAAAGGATATTGGGAACAGAGGAATACAAAAAAGGCAGACAGATGATGCTGCTCTGAGAAATATGAATTTGACAGGTTTTACGGACAGAATTCAAATCATAAGATCAATGAAAATCATGAAAAGAAAAAGATATCTGAAAACAAGCAAACCGGGTTTGCCGGCCTGGCGACAGGTACATTTCTCACGAATCCTGTAAAAATTTTTGCTAAATGAAAATTATCATCTATTTAAAACTATGATGGACCGAAAGAATTTTATTAAAAAATCGATACTTGGCATTGGGGCATTTACCATTTTGCCGAGGCATGTATTGGGTGGAAACGGTTTCACGGCACCGAGCGATCAGCTTACCAAAGCTGTTATCGGTGTGGGGGCAATGGGACGCGGCCATTTAAATTATCCTGGTTCGCGCCTTGTTGCCGTTTGTGATGTTGATGCCAATCACCTGAATCGTGTACTCTCCATCACTCCAGCCGGAGTGCGTAGTTACCACGATTACAGGGAAGTGCTTGAACAGGATGATATAGATATCGTACATATCGTAACCCCGCCGCACTGGCATGGTGTGATGGCTGTAGATGCAGCTAATGCCGGTAAAGATATCTGGTTAGAAAAACCAATGACCCGAACCATTGGAGAAGGTCAAAAAGTGGTTGATGCGGTTCGCAGAAATGGTTCCATTTTCCGACTAAATACCTGGTTTCGGTTCCGGGGTAATTTTTATGGCATGGGAACAACGGTGAATCCCATCAAAAATCTGGTGGAGAATGATGTGTTTGGCTGGCCGCTGAAAGTAACACTAAGCGAAACAACCGGGTTTGACTGGAAATTTGACTGGAGAGGCAGAACCGACCTTACACCGCAATGGATTCCAGAATCGCTGGATTACAATATGTGGCTGGGGCCGGCTCCATACAAACCGTATCATCAGCACAGGGTTCACGATACTTTTCGCGGATACTGGGATTATGACGGCGGTGGCTTGGGTGACATGGGCCAGCACTATATGGATCCGGTTCAGTACCTGCTGGATAAAGATGATACAAATCCCGTGTATATAGATGTAGATGCCCCGCAGCAACACCACGATGCAGCATCAACCTGGCGCCGGGTTGAAATGACGTACAGAGACGGTTGCAAAATAGTGCTGGACGGTGAAAACAGAGATAAAGATGCAGCATTTATCGAAGGGCCAAAAGGCAAGCTCTACAGGGGTTTCCGTTCTGATATTCCAAACATCAGGGAATTGGCAAGGTCGCTGCCGGAATCTAAACCACAGGTAACGGATTTCAGCGAAGCAGTGAGAGAAAGAAAAACATTTGCACTCAATGAGATGAATGGACACAGATCGTGCAATCTGGTGAATCTTGGAATTATTGCCATCCGCCTCGGCCGGTCGCTAGAGTTCGACCCTGAAAATGAACGATTTGTAAATGATGACGCGGCAAACCGGCTGATTAACCAGCCGATGCGCTCACCCTGGAAAATTTAAATCAAACCGTATCAAAAAACGATAAGAGATTGAACAATAATAAGATGAAACATATTTACAAGATAACTTTTTATTCCCTGATGTTTACCCTGCTGTTCATTTCCTGCAGAACAACGGAGGTGATTCGGGAAGCAGAATATCCATCTGTTGAGACTCAACAGGATGTAATCAGGCTTATTGCCGATATGCCGGCCGATGCAGGGGAAGAAGAAATTTGGGTAAATGAGCAGTTCGTTGAAATAGGCAGTGATGCCGTTCAGATACTTGCCGGTTTACTTTCTGACCCCTCAGCAGGCAGCGATGTTCAGGCAAGATATGCGATTAGCAGCCTGGCCAATTATGTGGCACGGCCAGGCGCAAAGAATGAAAAAGACACGTTTGAAGCGGCAATGCTGGTTGAGATTCAAAAAAATTACCCTGTGGAGGTGAAACGGTTTCTGATCGATCAGCTTAAACCGGTGGCAAGTGATCAATCCGTGCCTGTATTGGTGCCGCTTTTAAGCGATCCGCAATTTTATCAATCGACTTTGGATGTGTTATTTATTATTGCATCGGATGAGGCTATTCAGGCAATCCGAAACACTGTTTCGGAGATAGATGGAAATCAGAAAATTGCCGCCATCAAAATCCTTGGCGAGTTGCAGGACGCTGCCTCAGTTAACATTTTTGAAATGTACGCAGCATCCGATCGCTGGCAGTATCAGCGAATGGCGCTGTTTGGGCTGTCTGAAATTGGCCAACCGGGTTCATCCAGGCTCTTTCGTGATGCAATTGAACAGCAGAACGGCTTCAGAAAAACAGAACTGATGGGGTACTACCTGAACTATGCCGGAAATCTTGTTGAAAATGGATATCAATCTGAGGGCAGCAGCAATGCCAGCTATTTCCTTGATGAGACATATCCGGTCAATATTCAAATTAATGCGCTGGAAATCCGGTTTAGGGCTGAAGGTGAAAATATGCTGGATGAATTGCTTGAGACGGCTCAAACAGCAGAAAAAACCATTGTAGTTTCATCGCTAAAATTGGCAAATTCTTTGCGGGGTGATGAAGTGACGAGTCAAATGGCCTCAGCGATGAAACGTGCACCTGATTCCAGAAGAACCCTTTTCATAAATGCACTCGCAGAGAGAAATGATGCCACAGCATTATCTGAAATCAGGAATTTCCTTGAGGATAACAACAGTGCAGTACGGATTGCTGCATTGAATGCCGTTCACCGGCTGGATGAAAACGTTGATCCGATGGTTGCATTCGCTGCTATCAGCGGTGCAGAATCATACGAAGAAATAGAAGCCGTTGAAGTTGTTCTTCGACAGATAGAAACAGAAAAATTAATTCCGGCCATCACCGGATATCTGCCGGCTGCCGAAGCTCATTCAAAACCGGTGCTGATTGGAATTTTAACTGATAGAATGGCGGGAGATGCCCGCAATTACATTGTGAATGAATTAAATTCGGAAAGAGAGGATGTTCGGATTGCAGCGTTGAATTATTTGCAGCTGTTTGGAGAAGAGGGTAACCTTGATTCTTTATTCAGTATGATGGACAGCAGGTTATCCGATGATGAAAAACAGGCTGTATTAAATACATTTACAGACATATTAAACAGGATAGAGCCAGAAGCAGTTCGATTAAACCGATTTAATCCATTTCTTAATCATGCAACTTACCGACAGAGGGCGCGGCTTGTGGAAGCTTCAACGCATGTTGAGGGCGTACCAAAAGCTGAATTAATCAGGCAGGGTTTGAATCATTCTTATGGTGAGTTGAAGGAAGCATCGCACAACAGTTTAATCCGATGGGATGACCCGCAGGCACTGCCCTTAATTATTGAAGCTGTAACTTTGAACCCCGGCACGCAAAAGAGAAACGAACTTGCAGATTCGTATATCCGAATTGTGAATAGACTGGATGAGCCTATGGAAAAGAAAGCCGCACATTTGCGCAAACTGGTTGATGCCGTAACAAATCAAGATGGAAAAGCAGCAATAGTGAGTCGTTTTACACACGCTGATGATCTTTTGGCACTGCAAGCATCAAGCGCCTATTTTGATGCATCCGGGAATGCTCTTCGAAATGCGGCGTTCCGCGTTTTTGCTTCGGTTTTGCAGCCACATTATGTTGAAGATTCCAATCAGTTCAGCACGGCCGGTGCTGTACTTTCCATTCTTGATGAATCAGCAAGAGAAGAAATAATATCGATTTTGAATGATCAGATAGTAACACCGGCGGGTATGCCTGAAGAAGCTGTGGAAAAATCTGTGTATGGTGAGCTGTTTAACGGTGAGAACCTGGATGGGTGGAATGTAATTGGTGAATCGGAATCCTGGGCTGTGGAAAACGGCATACTCTATACCGATGGTGTTGGCAGCGGCTGGCTTTCAACAGCTTCGAAGTATGATGATTTTATATTGGATCTGGAATACCGTGTTCCTGTTGGTGGAAATAGCGGTGTTTTTATCCGTGCACCCCTCGGGGGCAATCCAGCTTACCAAGGACTGGAAATCCAGATTTTGGATGACTATGCTGAAAGATATGCCAATTTGCAGCCGTGGCAATACACCGGGAGTATTTACGATGTATTGGCTCCGTCTAAAAGGGTAACTAAACCTGCAGGTGAATGGCAACAGATGAGGATTGTGGCAGAAGGGCCGAAGATTCAGGTAACTCTGAACGGGGAAATGATTTTGAGTGCCAATCTTATCAACCATTTAGAAAAAGCAGACGGCCATCCGGGGTTGGTACGGCGTTCGGGATACATCGGCCTGCAGAACCACAGCGATCGTGTAGATTTCCGGAATATTACGATTTCACCGTTACAGTAATACATTTGGGTTTTGTGAGTAAGTCAAATCGATCGCCAGGTTAAAGCACATCGGCGAGGAGAGATGGATGGTGTATTTCCACATATGTGTACACGTTGCCGTCCGGTCAACATTTTGGAATTGCTTACCTTTGTATTCGGCCGGTCAACTGAAAGCGGTGGTCTGCTGAGCCGATCAGAATGCTGATAAAAGAGGGAAATCTATTTGTCAAACTGAAATACCATTTAATGGTACAGGGAGCGCAAATGGGATCCGGTAGGATCGGGGCAGGCTTTTTGCATGATCATTGATTCGTACATCTATTTTCCGCATCCCGAATACTTTTCCAGTACGAACCAGAATAAAGCCAAAAAAGTGAGTCTACACTGCGGAGAAGGTGCAACATTTTTTCGGTATTTATGATACCCCACTCACCTGCTTTGCGATAACATAAATAGGTTTCCGACTTCAGTGCAGTAAAAACTGACGGATGTCCAAAAAACAAGAACAATTAAACAGTTATAAAAAATGAAAACAAGAATTAATTTAATGAGATATGCATTGAAAAGGATAGAAACTGTAGTATGGACAGTTCTGGTATGGATTGCATTGATGGTGGCTGGTAATCAGCAGGTACATGCACAGCAACTGCCGCAAATACCCCCCTGCCCTTCTGATTTTCTTGGTACTCCGGTATGTGACACGCTGGATCTGTTAAAATCTCTTAGCGATCCTGCAGTATTTAATGATTTAAATAACTTCACAAGTGACCTTTTTTCTGTTGCAGAAAATGAATTCAGGAAACGGGTAGAGGAAGCCGCCGGGGATGTGAGGATGGGGACTGCTATAACTTTTTTCAATGAATCAGTTCAACTTTCACAGCCGATATTAGATGCCACCGATGAATTTTTAAATCATCCGGTTTGCGGCTCCGAAGCTGCACTGAACGAGCTGGAAGGTTTTTTTCACGAATTGGGTAATACTTCGGTGGCAGTTTTGAATTTGGCTATTCAGATGGGTGAAGCTGCTCTCTTGCTTGAACCAACCATTGGTAGTTCTATGAACATTGCCACACAAATGGGAAATATTGCCAACAAGCCGGTAGTACCCGGTTCGGATGCAGCAATAAAACGCCAACAACTGGAACTTGCTACGGCTGATTTGGCTGATGCCCTGCTTTATATCGCCGAAAAAGAGGGCTTTAAAACAATAATAACCGGTATTGAGGCTGCAGAAAAAATAGTTCCGTTTACACTGGCTTGTATCGGCTGTACTATAAGTGTTGCAACCGGTTCAAAAGGAACAGGCCAGGCGGCAACCGGGGCTACTGCTGTAACCACTACATGTCCGCAAACCGCGGTGGCTTATGGGGGTTCATGCTGGACAAGTGCAATTATCCCACAGGGATTGCTTGAAGCACTGGTTGGGGTTGCTGCAAGTTTACCAACCTGTGCCGATGTTAAGAAGAAAATTCCCACCATTCCTATGATGGTGCTGAAAACGTATAAATTTGCCGAGGCAAGCTGGAATTTGGGTGTGGCCTTGTCGGGTACTTACGAAAAATGGAATGCAGCGGGAGTTGCATTGGCTGAGTTTGCGGACGCATGGGAAGAAGATTCCCAGCAGGAGTTTCAAACCATCCAGAACGAAATGAATGCAATTGGTCAGGCATTAGAGAGTGCCATAAACGGACTGGAACCGATTATCAATGAATCAGCTCAAATAGCAATGCAAACTCTTGAACAAACAGGCGGAAAAGTGGGCGATTTGATTGATTGTTATAACCTCATGAATGAAATGGTGGCCGCTGTAAGTATTGAAATGCTTGAAGCGATAGAAGACAGAATACCTCTGGCTGCCAGTAACCTCACACAAGGTGCCGCTGGTTTTGACAATCTGCTTGATCAGTTAAATGTTGCTTTACAGGCTTCGGCCTCTGCAGCCCAATCTGAAAGCCAGGGAATGTTGAACGACATACAAAGCATTGCTACCCTCCTTATAGGCAGCCAGCCATATAATCTTTTTGAACACTTTACTGAAAATCTTTTGAATTTAAATTGGCTGCCAGATATTCAGCAGCAACTTATGGCTTTGCAGATGCGATATTCTATGCTGCCGGTTGTGCTTCTGAATGCCGGCCTTAATGCATTAGATCAGCTGGATGAACTGTCAACCACATCAAATCAGGATTTTAGTAATGCCCGAATTGAAAGTATAGCGGCAATCCAGATTTTAAATAAACCTCCATCACCACCGATGGCATCTTTGGACCTTATAGATAATCCCGGTTTTCCTTTCGATCCGCCACAACTTGCATCCGGAAATATCATACCGGTTAACTGGAACCCTCTTAATATCAATTTTGATCCGGGTATTGTAGATCTCGAAACAACTACGTTGCGCGATCATCTTCATGAGCTTCAATCCGTAAAATACATGGAAGTACAATCTTCAAGGAGACTGGCGGGAAGCATAGATCAATGCCTGAATTGTGCCCGGGATTTTGAACTCAGTCCGGTGAAGGAAACGATGCAGAAAGCACCGCCAAGAGGTGGAGTATCTGTTGTTATTCTGAATCAAAGAGGAGCAGAAGTTATCAATATCGGATCCTATTCTTCCATCGAATTAATTCCTGAAATTCAGAGAGTTGAAGCTCCCAGAGGAGGATTTGCCGAAGATTCTATTGGATGTAATATGACAATCGAAATCAGAGACTCAGGCGGGCGATCGCTGGCCAGCGCTCCTGTTTGTGTGGATTCAAAGTAGGAGATGAAGAGTGCTTTTAAAAAAAAGTATGATCTGACTCTACTGATTCGATTAAAGCATAGAAACCGTCGTTACATTGGTAATATCAAGAATCGTAAATTGAACGTATATGCGAATTTTAAAAACTACCGATGTAACGATTTTCGATTTTTTTATGATTCATAGTTTATCAAATAAATGCTTCAAATTGGAGAATAAGTGCCGGAGCAGATTTTGGTGGATAGTGATTGAGCAGTCCTGGAAAGAAAAGATCCACTCGGTCTCAGTGGCTGCGGCTTTTTCCGGATTGTGAATGGCAAATTAGTGTTTCAGCGCAGGTAGTGGGATCAGCTAACTTTTCTGAGGCAACACATCCTACCCTTACCTAAAAGTAATCAGGTTTCAGACAATGGCAGAAAGTATCTTCGAAGACAAAACCAATCAACCCAGCCTGAGCGATCTCTATGAAGCATTGAAAGAGAGTTCGGCTATCCTTAAAGAGATTGAAGCTTTTATCATTGAGAAATACGGCAGTATTGAATGGGAGTGGAAATTTTACGGTAAACAAGCGGGATGGACAGCCGCCTGTCGGAATAAAAATCGACGATTGTTTCATTTGATTCCTAATTACGGTTACTTTAAAATTGTTTTTACACTCGGGAAAAATGGCGTTGCGGAGTGTCTCGAAAGCAGCCTGACTGAAGATATCAAACAGATTATCAGGGACGCCCCGGTTTATGCGGAAGGCAGAACTTTCCGGTTCGATGTAAAAGAATCGGGTCAGATAGAAGCAGTGTGTGAGCTGGTTCGATCAAAAATTCTGTATTGATTAATTGGTGCCATTCAACTCAACTCAAACCTGATTCAGTCTGCAACATTATGGAAACTATCCACCTCGAAAAACAGGGGGAAACCCTTCGCTTTCTTTCACCTGAAGATCCCGATACCGGCCGTCTTGATATTGAACTTATAATGGCGCCTGGTAAAACTGGCCCGACTCCTCATATACATACCGTTTCTGACGAAGGTTTTGAGGTTATTTCGGGAATTCTTGCAGTAAGCATTGACAGAAAAGAGACTATTTTACATGCCGGTGAAAAAGCAGTGGTAAAGGCCGGCCAGGTACATACTTTTCGAAATGGAAGCAATACCGAACCGGTAATCTGCAGGGGATACATTACTCCGGCACGCAATTTCAGATATTTAATCCGTGAAATGGCCAGATCTGCAAATGAGAGGGGTGGCAGCTGGGACGATGTATCTCTTTTACAAGCCGGTTATGTTCTTTTTTTACTTCGGAAAGAATACAGGCTTGGAGGTTTGCCGTTTTTCATGCAGGATATCCTTTTTGGAATTCTGGCGGGTATTGCAAAACTAACCGGCCAGGCAAAATTGATAGCACCGCTTCCACCCCAAAATATAACAGTGACCGTTACGGCAGGTGCTGCCAGGTAATTCTCTTTCCGAATTCATCAATGGCAAAAGTGATGGCATAGGTTGAACGTGCCAGTGCCCCGCGCACCCGTGCCAGGGATGTGTAATAATCGTAGTAGGGAAATGCGGAGATGTCACCCGAGATGAACTCATACCGGCTGATTGCTTCTTTCCATACATCGAATGAATCGGTGATATCCACAAAAATGTAGGGCTGGTAATCCTGCATATCTTCCCAGTTTTCGGCAAAGTAGATGCCTCTGACACCTCTGTGTCGAGAATAATCGCTCTCTACCCCTTCCAGTGAGGCCAATAAAACCGCGTCAGTCACAATCCGGTGTGTGATGCTGTGGTCTTTGTGAATACTGTTTTTCCAGTGAGTGATAATGTGTGTGGGCTGAATCCGGCGAATTACATCATTCACATATCTCCTTGCTTCTTCGGTATCGGGAATTTCACCGTCAGCATACGGACCGAAGATAGGTTCCGCACCAAGTATTATTGCGGCCTCTTCTGCTTCGCTTCTTTTTTGAGTGGCATACTGTTCCGGAGTCATGGCCGGGTTACCCCGCTCGCCGGGTGTAAGGTGAAGTATTACCACCCGGTCGCCTTTGGCAGAGTGTTTCGCAAGCAGTGCTCCGGTTGTGATCTCCATATCACCGGCATGGGCACCGATTGCGAGAATGGTTCGGTCCTGAGCCGCTAAAGGCTCATATTGCAATAGAAAAAATACAAAAGCACTAGAAATGAGGAGTTTCAAAAAGAATCGAAATGTTATCATTACGGTATCATTAAGGGTATTTATTAAAAAAGATTGTATGTAATCGCCTCTTGCTATTTTAATACAATTTAAACAGTATAAAAAAAGTGAAAAGATTATATCCATGAAGCCAACATGGGAAACGTAACGGGAATCAGCGGTTTCATCTTTACAACAAAAAACCCATAAGCTTGAGGAGTGGTATAAAAAACATTTAGGCATCCGCATGCCTCATACCTTTGAGGAGGTTCCTGGTGGCATAAACGAAGGGCCTGTCTTTTGCCCTTGTATTTTTAGCAATGTTCCAATCCCCTTCATAATGTTGTTGCAAAATTTGTGGTAAAACCAATTTTTTAATTTGCAGCAATCCGGGGAGTATGTACATTTCATAGAGGAGTGGTTTATTATAATTGGCGCATTTATAAAAAAAGAAGCTGTTTAACCGGTGCTGAAATAAAAATCTAACAGATATAACCATGACGAAAAAAGTCGTACAGATCATAGAGGAACAGATAAGCGCATGGAAACACAGTAATTCCCTTGCACGCTCACGGGCATCTGTAAAAAAAATGTACCCGGTCATCACCATTTCACGTGAGTTTGGTGCCCGGGGAGCTGCACTTGCTGCCCATCTTGGAATAAATATCGGTTTTAAAGTATGGGACAAAGACCTGCTTCAGGCAATTGCGAAAGAGCTGGGCGGAGGTATGAGAACCATCGAAGTATTGGATGAAAGGCGCCAGCAAACGGTAGAAGACACCGTATCCGGTTTTTTGATGAACATTCCAACAAATATGAATTATCTGCGCTCTTTAACCCGTGTTATTAAAACGATTGAAGAATATGGAAACAGTATCATTGTTGGAAGAGGTGCAAATTATATCTGCAAAAATCCAAAATCTCTACATGTGAGAGTGGTTTGCCCGCTGAATAAGCGAATTGCGGAATATGCAGGTAAAATGAATCTCTCACAACCGGAAACCAAAGAGATTATCGAAAGAAAAGACAGGGAGCGGGAAGATTTTGTAAACCAGAATTTTCACAAAAATTTAAATACCCCAACCGATTACGACCTTATCATAAATTCAGACAGGTTTACAATCGATCAGATGGCTTCCATCATAGTACAGGCATACGAAAAGAAAACCGGCATGAAGGTGGCTGTTCACGGGTGATCATATGAATTTCTGTATGATCTTTTTTCAAGTAGTGTCATGTGAAGGGAAAAGAGTTCGGGTAAAGGAAGAAAGCTATCCCCATTGGGAGAGGCTCACGGATTTTTTCGAAAAAAGACTCATATAAAATATGGAGAAAATCCCGGGTCGACACGTCCGCCAGCTCCTGATGGGGATAGCACCCCTGCCATTTGTACTTTTGAAAACATGAGCATGCTTTGTGATCTTTATTAACTCATTTTTTGGTATTATCGGCAATTGATGATTTTGTATGGATCAATCATTTAACCAATCTATAATATTTCAGATGGATACCGCAAAGAAAGCTAACCTTTTTAAAAATGAAACGGCCCGAACCGAACTCCGCGATTGGTACGGCCGATTTCTGAAAAAAATTGAAACCCCGGTAAAAAGGGAGCAGATTTCAACATCCATCGGGGCGAATCATGTTCTGTTTGCGGGAGATGAATCGAAGCCGCCGCTGGTCGTTATGCATGCCATGATGAGCAGTTCGGCTCATGCCGTTTCCGAGTTATGGAAACTTACAGAACATTTTCAAATCATCGCCCCCGATATTCCGGGACAGTCTGTCGTAGGCCCGGAATTGCGGCTGCCCTTTGACGATTACGGTTCCTGGCTAAATGAAATCACGGAACAATTGGGATTAAACTCATTCAATCTGATGGGCATTAGCTGGGGTGGATTTGTAGCGCTGAAATATTCGCTTTTGTATCCTGAAAATGTGAAAAAACTGGCAGTTCTTGTGCCCGCCGGTGTTGTAAGGGGTAAGGTTGTGGCAGGGCTTTTAAAAATGGCAATTCCGGCAATCAGCTATAAAATGAAGCCCAACGAAAAACGGCTGAAGCGCCTGATTGAACCTATCATGACGACATGGGATGATGACTGGTCAAATTTTATGGGTGATATGTTCCAAAACTTTAATCCCGACATACGGATTCCTCCGTTGCTCAGTAACGCGGAACTTGGCGGCATCATTACGCCATCATTGGTAATCGGAGCCGAAAATGATATTTCATTTCCCGGTAATGCACTGTTGGAAAGGGTGAACAAACAGATGCAAAATGTGGAAACAGAGCTGATAGAAAACAGCAGGCACTGCCCCCCAACAACGGATGAGTTCAGGCAATGGCTTGCCGGCCGGATTGGCACATTTTTTCGTGATGAAACATAGATTTGGCAGTGTTGAGTTAGTAAGCAGGAGAGTAGTGAGAACTTTAGTTAAGATCAGACAAAGAATTCGCAGGGGTGAAAATGTTGAATACGGGTTCATGTTTTAATGAGAAATGCGAAAATCACGAAAATAGTCCCTGATGTGATAAAAATCATCTGAAGCCCGCATTACAATCAATCCCGATTTCTACCTTCTTGGTTTTTTTGAAACCTCGTTTGAATGATATCCGATATGTGATTTTCGATCCCGGACACTTCAAATAGCTGCAATCGGACATTGCATATCAAATTAACAGACCTTTGTCTTTTTCATTTCGAGTGAATGATTCATAAGTTAGATGCCCCGGTCTGGCTCAATGATTATCTTCCGAACTAACATTTGATTTATACGATTCTAGATGGTTTCATTAAAAATCCTCTCCTTCATACTGATTTTGATGAATCTGTCATTGTTTTTCGTACAAAACAATACAGAAAAAAAAGTCATTTTTTTTCCGGCGTATGGATATTTCGATGAAGAAAGATCAGAATGGGTAATACCGATTCGAATCTATGTTTATGAATACCGCCCGCGAACACAGCGCACCATTACCCGCTTTTTTAAGCGTTACCGGGATCTGAATGAGGAGCAGGCAGAGATATTTGAATCGCGAATAAGAGATTTTGTTGTGGACAGTGAATCACGGCAATCCGTTCTCTTTCAGTTTTACCGCGATCCGGAAAGGGAAGTTTTCACACTGATGAACAACGGAAGTGAACCTTTAAGAACAAATCTGAACGGAATGGTGGAGGGTAAGTTTCGTCTTTCTGCATTACGGGCAGAGCAACTTCTGAAAAACCAGCCTGATGAAGATGGATGGCTGAGAATTCATGCTATATCGCACGGTCATGCGGGTGTCGGGATGGTTAAACTGGTTCCGCCGGATGGATTATCAGTCATTTCTGATATTGATGATACCGTGAAAGTCACCGAAATCCCGGCAGGCTCATCCGTTGTTGTCAGGAATACTTTTTACAAGGAATTCACACCGGCACCCGGCATGGCCCAATTTTACAGGGACTATGGCAAGGATGCAATGTTTCACTACGTATCGGGTTCACCATGGCAGCTTTACAGGCCCCTGTCTCAATTTTTATTCAGTGATGAGGCCGGTTTTCCAGTAGGGACACTTCACATGAAAAGCGTCACAAAGAATTTTTTGAGTATAAATACGTGGCGTGATTTGCGTGAACTTGTTATGAACGAAGATGTGACATTCAATCAGAAAATCAGGCAGATCTCTCAAATATTAGAACACTTTCCGATGCGGAATTTTATTCTTATTGGCGACTCCGGGGAAGCGGATCCCGAAGTATTCAGTGAAATCCGCAGACGGTTTCCCGGCCAGGTGAAAGAAATTTACATTCGTGATGTGGTGAATGCGAGAGAAGATGATCCGGAAAGGCTTGCCAATAAGAAGATTATCCCCGCACCCACAGTTTTTCACGGAGTTTCTCAGTTCGATTAATCCGTGAATATCGTTGGATTATACTGAGGAAAACATGTAAAATAGACAGAGCTTCATGCCCCTCATTTCAGGCTGTACAACCCTGAAAGAAAAGATGATACCTTAAAAGAATGGCTAAAAAAATTTACAAAGCTGATGTTACCATAATAGGAAGCGGTTTGGCCGGAATTGCTGCTGCCATCGAGTTGTTGGATAACAACAAGGAAGTGTTGCTGTTAGATCGCGATACGGAAGATGAATTTGGAGGGCTTGCCAGATGGTCGTTCGGCGGTATTTGTATGATCGGAACCCCGGAACAAAAAAAAATGGGGATTAAAGATAGCCCTGAACTGGCTCTGCAGGATTGGATATCCTTTGCGGAATTTGAAGAGGATGCTCTCTGGCCAAAAAGATGGGCAAAATATTACAGCGAAAACTCCCTTGAACTGATCTATACCTGGCTAAAAAGACGGTATGTCACCTTCCTGGGCATGGTAAACTGGCCGGAGCGCGGTTTGTTTGTTCCTGGAAATTCCGTTCCGCGATGGCACATCACCTGGGGTACCGGCCAGGGATTGATTGAAGCCCTGGCCCACCATTTAAAATTTCACCCGAACCAGCATAAGCTTACACAAAAGTTTAACCACAGGGTAATTGACCTGGATGTAATTGACGGTAAAGTTTCCGGTTGTCACGGATTAATCGAGTCATCCGGGGAAGAATTTATCACACAGTCTGATGCCGTAATAGTCGCATCAGGCGGGATTTGCGGTAATCTGGATCTTGTGCGAAAACACTGGTATAAACCCTGGGGCGATCCGCCTCAAAAAATGCTGACCGGTTCACACAAATATGCCGATGGCGACATGCATGAAAAGGTGGAAATTATGGGTGGCAATATTACTCACCTTGAGAAACAGTTCCATTATGCCGCAGGAATTCATCATCCCAATCCACGAAAGCCCCATCATGGACTGAGCCTTATCCCGCCAAAATCTGCGCTTTGGGTAAACGCTCACGGCAAACGAATCGGGTCGGTACCGCTCATTACCGCCTACGATACACGCTACCTTGTGGAACAGATCACCAAACAGCCGGGCCAGTATTCATGGCAGATTCTAAACCGTAAAATCATGAACAGGGAATTGGCAGTTTCCGGTTCTGAATACATGACCGATTTTCGTGACAAG
>SKKO01000191.1 GCA_007123715.1 Balneolaceae bacterium
ATTATTCATGGCCTCCTCCCGGATTCGTAAATTGCGGTTCCAATTAAACACATAACAAACCCTAAGGAGGAAAACCCGGAATTCCATAAAAAATTGAAAACCGAAGAGGAGATTAAACAGAAGAACAGATGAACGGAGGAACAGATTAACAGACGAAGGGTTTTTTCTAACAAACTCCCGGCCAGATCAACGCCCCCCACTTACTCTGTTAATCCGTTAATCGGTTCGTCTGTTCGTCTGTTTACTCTCCCCGCCTGTCACCTCCTCAGTTTCTTCATAATCTGCCTGATCAGATCTTTGGTTGTTTCCAAATCTACTCCGGCCTGGCGTGCCACAGCCTCGATATCCGGTACTCTGCCCGCATTGATATCCGGCAAAATCAATTCCATCAATTTGTTGATTTTGTCGATTTCCATTTCCTCTTCCATTGAAGGCTCTTCTGCAAAAAGGGAACTGTATCGGGCAACCGGGTTAAAATTCTGCTTCAGAATTCTTTCTGCTGTGGTGAGCATGGTGATGTTTACCCGGTGATCGGGCTCATCGGAAAGATTATATCCACATTGGTTCAGACGACGGATCAACTCGGCGTATCCGCGGTCAGTCATAGCACTCAGTAACAGAATATTCTCTTTTTCATCATAATAGACGATAGAAAAATGAGGTAACTCCTCCCATCCTTCCGGAGTGAGCTTATAGATATTTTCGGCATATTCAATGCGGAAGTGGGCCCTGAGAGCGTCCGGTGTAAAATCGTCGTCAAGAAATTCGGCGAACTTCAAAATGATCTGATCTTTATCATGATAACTCACCGGAAGCGTTGCTCCTGAAATCAATAACATGTAGGGAACCGGGTTTGATTCCACTTCCTGCAGCACTTCCGACGGGTCTTCAATCCACTTGCGGGGATTCAGGCAGGAGGTGTAAAACATGATATCGGCCGGCTCAAAACTCTGCCAGGCGCCGATCAGGCTAAACGTTTGCCAACAGGCTCCGTTGTAGCCAATCAGATTAAACCACAATTCTACGGGTTGCTCGAGCAGGATGTCGGTCATTCCGGGAGAGTGGAGCAGATAGGTCTCATGAGTGAAAACATCCTGCATCCGGTAAAAATGTTCGGCAGGTTTATTGATGATCACACCGAAACTGAACTTCCATGGATGTTCTGCCTGAGTACTGATGTATTTCTTTTCTTCTTTAGTCAGATGAGCCAGGTCCTGGTGGTTTCTGTACTTTTTGATGAGGCCGCCTTTGCGGAAGATTTTCCAGGCGATGTATTGCGACTTCATGAAATTCAAGGCGGATTCGGGCAGATCGCGCGTTACATGCCGATAGCGGGCGAGCCGTTTATCAACCTCACGATCCACACGATCCTGTTCGACCGCATAGTAGATTAAAAATTCATCCACAACGGATTTCGAAATCCGGCTGTTTTCATGGCAGATGTTTTCGATAGCTTTAAAATCAGTCATGCTGAAAGCTATCACTTTTTTTGTGGATAGAAAATTGAGAAACCGAATAATATCCGGCCGAAATAGCCCCCAATTTCTTCAGGCCTTCCAAAACGGATATTGACATTCAACCCGCGTAAATGAAACCTGAATTCAGGTTCCTGATCCGACAGAAAATAGATCTGATCACCGGCCAAGCCTGGTTTCCCATTGTTGTATTCATTATCGGTAATTTTATGGACGCGATTTTCTAACAGATTGCAATCAGAATGTCGGATGTAAGGCCGCCTTTATACCGTTTGAACGGATAATTTTCGGTGATTTTAGTGATATAGGCAAGGCGATAATGGGCATTCCGGAAATGCGAGACAGATCATCTCATTTCTCAGCCCAATAGTCCACGACCAGTACATCGTCCAGATGCGGGAGCAGGATATCCACAAATGCCTGGTGTGCGGGGTGAGGCAGGTAGATATCCCGTCCCTCCTCACTGTCAAAGGTCACAAAAAAGCAGTGGGTAAAGCCTTTATCAAGCCCTTCCGGGCTATTGTTGATTCCCCATTCAAAATCCTTGATCACCTCGATTTGTGAGGGGAGGGCCGCAAACGCCTCTTCGATCCGCTGAATATCGTCCGGAGTGGATGATTCGGTGAATTTAAAAAGTACAACATGCCGCAGCTGCATGGTTTCACCGTTACCTTCAGGTGTTGCGGTTTCACCGGTTCCTGCCCCGGAACCGCACCCGATGAGCATTACCAAGAGTACTAAAAGAATAGACTGTTTCATATAGCCGTATTTTAATTTAATTAACATCCAATTTTTCTGATGAGCGCACTTCGTCCCGAATATAACTAAGCCCTGTGTCAGAAAAAAGCACCCCGGCAGCGTTGCCCGGATTGCTAAAGCGCTCGTCTTGAATAATGAATAATGAATATCCAATATCGAATGTCGAAGGATTCTTTTTAATAAGTCCATAGCCAAAACCACGCCTCTGCACTTCGCAAATCGGGTATTTCCCATGGGAAATGACCGATCTGATTTCCTCTCCACTTAACTCCGTTCCTCTGTTTATTACTGCATGCAAGCAACTGAAGGTGCAGTCATTTGTGCTCCAATCGTCCTATAAGGGTTCCCTTCAGGGGCATATCACTCTTTTTTGTGCAAAATTATAAACTTCCATAGATTTCCGACATCAAATAGAAATAAATCTGCCAAGCCAAACCAATCCATTGATCATGAAAATTTCTAAGACCGATTGGAAAACATTTCAGGAAAGCCTGCCGGAATTGCGCGAACGATATCTTGCAGAGCAAAACAAAACGTTCATTGCTATTCTAAACGACGATAAGCGAACACCCACAGAGCAGTTTTGGGATACGTATGAAGCCATGAATAAACAGGGCAAGATTCTTAGAGACTGCCTGGATGGGTACTCAAAATCCAAAATGGGTATGCACATTCTGCTGATGCATCGCTACGGCATGATGAAGAACGAAGACCTGGAGGCATATAGTGAAGAGCTGCGTAATTGGGTTCTTCAAGAATGATCTGCACCCGGGATTGATTGGATCTCATATTCTCTTTTTTGTGATACACAGGATCGGAGATGTATCGCATTTGATGGATAAACATGCAAGCCACGAAAGGGGTGCACCTTTGGTTCCATCCTCTATTCCGATGGAATGCACGCATGCTGCCAACATTGATCTGTGGTAAAAAAAAAAAAAAAAATGCACCTAGTCATTTCGACGGGATTAAACAGAGGAACTGAGGAACAGTCAACCCCTCAAAATCCG
>SKKO01000008.1 GCA_007123715.1 Balneolaceae bacterium
AACATAGCGAATTTTCAAGAATATGCAACATTGTTCATGAAATGGAAGCGTTTTTAATTTTCTTCGAAAAAATGTTTATATAAAAGCTATAGACCTTATAGAGAATAGTGACCATATCATGCCATGTTTTTTCTTACATTTATAGTAGAAATAATTTAAAAAAAATACATATGAAAGATATTGAAGGAAAAACGTTTGAGGTAGTGATCATTGGATCAGGCCCGGCCGGTTTAACTGCTGCATTATATGCTGCAAGGGCCGATCTAAAGCCAATAATTTTTGAAGGCCCTGAGCCCGGCGGTCAGCTCATGCAGACTACAGATGTGGAAAATTATCCGGGATATCCTGAAGGGGTTCTTGGGCCAAAAATGATGCAGGATTTCAGGGATCAGGCCACTAAATTTGGAGCAGATTGCCGGTACGGTTTTGTTACAGATATTGATTTCAGCAAACGGCCTTATAAAGTAACCGTAGATGAAGAGGCCACGGTTCATGCAAAAACCATTATCATTTCAACAGGCGCATCAGCCAAATGGCTGAATCTTCCCAGTGAGCAGCGCCTCCGCGGGAGGGGTGTAAGTGCATGCGCCACATGTGACGGTGCTTTTTTCAGAGACGAGCATGTGATTATTGTGGGAGGTGGTGATACGGCAATGGAAGAGGCCACATTTCTTACAAAATTCGCGAGTAAAGTTACCGTAATTCACCGCCGTGATGAATTACGCGCATCTAAAGCCATGCAAAAGCGGGCTTTTGATAACGAAAAAATCGAATTTTTATGGGAATCTGCACTTGAAGAAGTGCTTGGAGAACAGGTAGTACAGGGAGTAAAAGTTAAAAATCTGAAAACGGACGAAATAATTACGTTGGAGGATGTAACGGGAGTATTCATTGCAATTGGCCATAAACCTAACACAGACCTGTTCAAAGGTGTACTTCACATGGATGATGTTGGTTACATCATTACCAGGGGCCAGTCTACGGAGACAAATTTGCCGGGCATTTTTGCAAGCGGTGATGTAATGGATCCGATATATCGCCAGGCTGTAACGGCTGCAGGAACCGGTTGCCGGGCTGCGTTGGATGCAGAACGGTTCCTGTCTGACCATGTGGATGAAAAAGCCATTGCACAGGCTCACTGGAAATAACAGAATGATGATCCGAATCATCGTCTGACGGGTGCTTTCCCTGTCTGACGATGATTTAATCTTCCATAACTGGCAGGATAAATCAAGATCTATCCATCAATCACAGCGAGTGAAGCAGGCTTTAATCTAGTGTCATGTAAACGATGAAATGAATCCCATGCTACTTTGCTTTTGACCACTAGTGATTATTGCTTTTTATTCTTGCCTACGGTTTTATCGGTATCTCCGTTATCTGATTCATCTTCGTCAACCTCATCTTCATCCCTTATTTCAATTACATCTGCCTGCACTTCATATTCATCCTGATCTTCTTCTACTTCGATTTCCACAATGACAGATACATCGTTTGCGACCAGTAAAAGGGTGGTGATGGCTGTAATAACCGGTGCATAGAAAACGAAAAAGGCCAAGCCTGCAGCCCCGATTGTCAATTGACTCTGAAAAAGGGTTTTACCATGTTTATTTTTAATCATTACTCGTCTGGCATTCCCTTCTTTGATGAGTTTTTTTATTTGATTGATGATCTCATCAACGGTTCCCTGGATCTCTTCAAGAATGGTATTGGACTGTTTTTCCATGATGGCACCACTTTTTTTAAATTTTTTTGTAAGGAATTCGCTTTTCATAGTTCATACTACGGGAACACACAAAAAAAGATACAGGATATACTATGCTTTCGAGAGTATTTTGCGCATCCACAATTGGGGTGGATGCGAGATTAATTGAAGTGGAAGTGAATCTCAGTGGAGGAGTACCCAAATACTTTCTAGTCGGTTTGCCAGACAGGGCTGTCAGTGAATCAAAAGACCGTATTGATGCAGCACTGAAAAATGCCGGTGCATTTTTGCCGCGTGGTAAAATTACCGTTAATCTCGCACCGGCCGACCTGCCAAAAGAGGGTAGCGCATTCGACCTTCCCATTGCGGTAAGCCTTCTTGCAGTATCTGATCAGATTGAAACAGATAAACTTCATAAATCACTGATTCTGGGAGAATTGGCACTGGACGGAAAACTGCGTCCGGTAAAAGGTGTTTTACCAATGGCTGTTGAAGCCAGAAACCGCGGATTGGAATATGTTTTAGTACCGAAAAGTAATGGTGCTGAAGCTGCTGTTGTTGATGGTGTAAAAGTGATTGCATTTGAAACCCTTCGGGAGGTAATTGAGTGGCTTCATGATGAAAGCCGTGTGGATCCTTTTGTTGTGGATCTGCAATCACTCTTTCATCAAAACGGTTCAGCTGAAATGCTCGATTTTGAAGATGTTCGGGGGCAGGAAAATGTAAAACGGGCACTTGAAGTAGCAGCTGCAGGTGGGCATAATGTGATAATGGTAGGTCCACCGGGTTCGGGTAAAACGATGATGGCCAGAAGAATTCCTACCATATTGCCACCTCTTACCCTCGATGAAGCTCTCGAAACAACCAAAATTCATTCTGTGGCCGGCCTTATGGAACCGGGTAATTCACTGGTAACAAATCGTCCGTTCAGAAGTCCGCATCATACAGTTTCTGATGTGGCACTGGTTGGCGGAGGGAGTATTCCGATGCCCGGAGAAATTTCAATGGCCCATAACGGAGTTTTGTTTCTTGATGAACTTCCCGAATTTAAGAGAAGTGCACTCGAAGTTATGCGGCAGCCACTCGAAGATGGTTCCGTGAGTATATCAAGAGCAAGAATGAGTGTGAATTATCCGAGCCGGATTATGCTGGTTGCTTCCATGAACCCATCACCTACCGGCGACTGGTATGACGCTACTGATGAAAAAGGGGCAACGAATATTCAAATGCAGAGATATCTCAGTAAAATCAGTGGCCCCCTTCTTGACAGAATTGATCTTCATATAGATGTAGATAAAGTGAGTTTTGAGGAACTGTCAGCAAAAACGAAAGGTGAAAACTCCGAAAGCATAAGGAAGCGAGTCATTGCAGCAAGAGAGATACAAAGCAGAAGATTTTTTGGTATCAAGGGTGTTTATTGCAATGCACAGATGAGTACGAAACTGGCAAGAAAAATTTGCAGGATAGATGAGGCAGGTGAACAGATGCTGAAAAAAGCAATGAATTCACTTGGCCTTTCAGCAAGAGCATTTGACCGGATCTTAAAAGTTTCCCGCACAATTGCAGATTTGGATAGATCAGAAAACATAAAATCAAATCATATAGCCGAAGCTATTCAGTACCGAACGCTCGACAGGGAAGGATGGCTGGGGTAATTTGTGTTTCATAAGTTGAAACATTCCCGAAGATTAATAGTATGAAAAATAAAAAAGGTAATGGACCGGGAATATCAAACATACTGGAAAGGCAACTGGGTATTTACCCTGCCATTTATTCTGCTTCTCTTATATCTCTTTTTATAAGAATAAAAGAGTGCTCAAATTCTTTCAATCAGCCAATTTGGTGAAAACTTGATCAGCCAGGCAATGAATCTCCAGCGGCGGGTTATATAAGAAATCTTTTTTTTCTTTTCTATGTCAATCAGTATTTGCCGCACCGCTTTCTCTGTGTCAGCTACCCAAAACATCCCCTTTTTCCCTTCAGTCATCTCACTTTCCACAAATCCGGGTTTTACATCCGTAATGGTAATATCATATTTATAGTGATAACAACGATTTCTGTATCCCTGCATGTATGTGGATATAAACGCTTTTGAAGCTGAATATGGGGCAGCCTTTGCACTCCCAAATAAACCTGCTATAGACGATATTCCCACGATATGTCCGTGCCCCTGCTGGCGGAAATAGTGGAAGGCCTCCCCGAATAGCCGTACAAATCCACTTACATTCACATCAATAATTTCCTGTTCCATTGCTGTGAAAGAAGAAGCCGGATAGTTGGAAATTCCTGAGTTTAAAACGATAATGTCCATACCTCCCATTTCTTCAATAAGTGAATGGAGACTTGAACTTGCATCCATTTGCTTTACCACATCCATTTCCCGGAAATGGAAACCTTTCCCCAACTCCTGGTGAAGCTGTTCCAGCCTTTCAACACGCCGACCGGTACCGCCCACTTCATAACCTTTGTCATGCGCCTGCCGGGCAAGAGAAGCACCGATGCCGGAAGTGGCACCGATAATAATCATTCGTTTTTTCAAGAAAAGAAGATTTTCAGGATTCTGTGTATACAGGTGCAACTGAAGGGTATCTGTATCTTAGCCATTCATATCCACCGAACAGAATTGCACTGTAAATAACATTTCCTGCAATGGTGTAATGAAAGAAAGGAACGGCAGCAACATAACAGGCGATAAGCCCTTCAAAGGTAAGCGGATACATCGGGCTGCCCACCCATACTCCAAAATTGCTGATGATGTAAAAAATGACAGATGCCCCCAGTGCTCCACCGAGTACACGGCCGAAAGTTACTTTTTTTAATAGAACATATCCCAGAAGAACGATCATGATAATACTGCCATAAAGATAAAGGAATCCGCCTGTTAACCACGTGAATCCATCAAAGTAGGCGGTATATACGATATTGTTGAGGTAAATGTCACTCAACCAAAGAGCTGCCAGAGGCACAATCAATGCCCATTTTTTATCCGAAAAATAAGCAGCCCCAAAAAGGGCAATCGCGCCGATCGGGGTAAAATTATAAGCATGTGGCAACAACCTTGACAAGACTGCGAAAATGATAAAACCGGCTATTATGTAGATAGATTTTTTTGACATCGTTACTTTTGGCTTTTTGTTATTGCCCTAAATATAAGAGTTGGGGAACAAAATGTGAGTAAGAATACAAAAGTAATCATAAAAAAAGCCGCACTCCGGGAAAAAGTGTCACCAAAATTGAGTTTGCAGGTAAAAATGAGTACTTACCTGTTCGTTGTGAGCTCAAGATTAATTTGGATGTTCACCCTGTCTCCAACTACGGCAGTAGCTGCCCAATCGCCTACACCCACTCCGAAATCAGTTCTCAATAACTGAGCATTTGATACGATACCTGCTACTGTCACATTTTCACGCATAGGATGATCCATGACACCAAGGAGTTCAAAAGGAAGTTCAAATTCTCGGGTGATGTCCCGGATGGTTAATTCACCTTTGGCAATAAATTGATTATTCCCTGTCTGCTCGATTGTATTACTAACAAACCGGATGTTTGCCCACCTGGCAACGTGAAAGAAATCTTCTGATCTGAGGTGATTATCCCGGCGCTGATTTCTTGTGTTAATACTTTCGACGGGTATTGTAACATCAATACTGCTTCCCGGAAGGTTATCCGGATCAAAAAATACTTCTGCAGCATAATCATCAAAATTGCCGTTGACCGGTGTAAAAAAATGATTAATTGTAAAGTTAATGGCACTGTGAGACCGGTCGATGATCCAGGCAGTTGCTGTATCTTCGTGTTGATTTTCAGATGAAAAAGCTGATGATACCGATGAAAAGGATATAAGAAAAAGTGTTATAACAAAGATTTTGATCATGTTCATATTGTCAGGTTTATTTCTTGATTTATAGTGTCTTTCTAAGCAGAACTTTCCTGATTTTTCAAAAGTTCCGGAAAATTACGAATACTGCTTCGTGTAAAGGGGAATCTTAATGAGAAATGTTTTTAAAATCAGCACAATTGTATCACAGTATGCCTGATGATATATGAAAGCGCCATAGTTTATTTGCATCTTCACCGGCATAATCTATTCCGATCCGTTTTGAATGTTGAATTTTTCCAGGGTCGATTTGAAATTTCCTGTCTTCAATCCACAATGGCGGTTTTGATAAAGAGACCGTATTCAGATGTCGTGTAACTCCGAGAGCTTGAGTTAATTTTCCGGGTCCGTTGGCCAGATTAGCCGGTTGTTTGATGTTTCTCCGTTTGATCATCACATCCACTCCTTCAACAGGGTGAACAGCCCTTATCAATACGGCATCTGCCATTCCATTGATATTTGTGACAACATTAAGCATATGGTGAATGCCGTAACACAAATAGATATATGCATGGCCGGGATTTCCATACATCACCCCCGTTCGTTCAGTCCTGAGACCGTTGTAAGCGTGGCATGCCCTGTCGTTTCGCCCGCAGTAAGCTTCTGTTTCAGTAATGATGCCGGCCGTAAACCAATTGTCAATAGTACTGCACAGTACTTTTCCAATCAGTTTTTTACTGACTTCCACAACGTTCGGGTTGGCATAAAAAGATTCAGAGAGCAGTACACCCGGGTTTCTCATGGTTAAGAAATAGCGGTATAGGGATTTTTTTCAATGGCGGGGATATTCCGCAAATATACATCCTGGTAGGCTCGTGCAAGTATGGATGTAAAAATGAAAAGAGCAGCTGCATAAAATGCCCAAAAAGTAATAATCAGCAATGCAGCATACCCCTGGTAAAAAAACCTGTAGGCTGTAAATGCATATTCAAGATAAATGCTGACACCGTACCGGGACGCTTCAAATAAAAAGGTATAAGATAAGGCTGCAACGAGTGCAGCCCGAATATTCATTTTGCCCTCGCTGATGAACCGGTAAATCACAAAGAAAAGGAGAAAGGTAAAACTCAGCGGAATGAGACCGGTGAGCCAATCAGACAGCCAGCCCAATTCAATCACAATCTCTGTAAATGGTACATTGTAGTTATCAAAACTGAAAAAAGATATGAATGAAATCGCCATTGTAAAAATGATGAAAACCCCGCCGATGATTCCAAAGGCAAAAAAATTATGTGCAAATTCCATAGCAGGGCTCTTGCGGTCTTTAATATCGAATACGATAAACAATACATGTTTTAGCGAATGAAGCAATCCCTGTGCAAAAATGATTAAAATGATAAGGCCTGTTATCCCGAAAATTTGTCTTGCCCCGATAAGTGGTTCCAGCATCGCTTCTATGGTAACGGCGCCTTCGATGATATCTCCGGTTTGTGATTCATAGGCAAATGAAGGGAGTAATTCTCTTCCATAACGAACAAGTTCATCAAACGCTGCATCAATGGAGAGAATATAACCAAGTATGGAAATGAGAATGAGTGTAAAGGGAATTGCGCAAATGAAAAGGTTAAATGTTATTGCAGATGCGTTAAATAGCACATCCTTTTTGTATAATAAGATGCCCACGCGTTTCCAGAAAAGTACTATGTTGCTTTTTGTGATCTCGCCCATACAATAAGCAAAATAAGTTGATCGGAACTTAAAGCAAAATGACCTTTTTTATTAAATTGCCAGGCAGATACTGTTTGGAGCATTGTGTATGTTACGATACATGATTGAATGGACAATACAGGCTGGAAAGTTATTATTACAATGTTCTTTTTGAAAAGAGCGGAAGGTTTTCATAGAATTCAACATGAGTAAAAAGAAAAAACAGACGCCGCTTATGCGGCAATATTTTGAGATTAAAGAGAAGCACCCTGGTACAATCTTACTATTCAGGGTTGGAGATTTTTATGAGACTTTTGCAGACGATGCCGTTCTGATAAGCAAGGAACTGGGAATTACGCTTACCAAACGAAATAACGGAGGCGACCAGACACCTCTTGCAGGCTTTCCTTATCATGCACTGGATACATACCTTCCCAGGCTGGTGAAGCGCGGTTACCGGGTGGCAGTTTGTGAACAGACCGAAGACCCGGAAACAGCCAAAAAAGCAGGGAAAAAAATTGTAGACCGTGAAGTTACCGAAATCACCACTCCGGGGGTCACACTATCCGAAAAGCTACTTGACCACAATCGCAACAACTATATTGTTTCTGTTTATTTTGCAGGAGGAACAGCCGGGGTGGCATTTTCTGATATTTCGACCGGAGAATTTGCACTTAGCCAGGTATCCAAAGCTGATCTTGATTCCCTGATGCAATCCCTTCAGCCTTCGGAGGTACTGGTTCAGAAGAAATTGAAGAACAATTTGCCTGAATCTCTGACACGGCAAAGGTACAACATTACATATATCGATGACTGGGTTTACGAAGGCAATTACGGTTACAAACTTCTTACGAGCCATTTTAAAACCCATTCACTAAAGGGTTTTGGAGTAGAAGAACTTGAAATTTCACATGTCGCAGCAGGGTCACTTCTGCACTACATGCAGGAGACTCAAAAATCTTCACTTGGGCACCTGAGGCGCTTGTACGCTTATGAAAACAGCGAATATATGTCGTTGGATGGTTCCACCAAACGAAACCTGGAACTGATTTCAACCATGCAGGAAAACGGTATTGATGGTACGCTGGTTTCCATTCTTGATGACACGGTTACGGCGATGGGAGGGCGCTTGCTGAGGAAATGGATTATGCGCCCTCTAAAAAAAGTGAACCCGATTGAGGCAAGGCTCGAAGCGGTTAGCTGGCTTCGGGAGCAACACGAACGAAGAAACGATTTGCGAGAGGAGATGGAACAGATCGGCGACTTTGAGAGGCTTATCAGCCGTATCAGTGTCGGGCGAACCAACGCGAGAGATCTGAAACAGTTACAGCTTTCTCTTGCGCAGATTCCCCGTGTAAAAATTCAACTTTCAAAAACTGACAATCCGCTTTTAACTACAATAACCGGTAACCTCAAATTACTGGTTGAAGTTCAGGAACGTATAGAAAGAGCCTTGATGGATGAGCCGCCGGCCGGCATACGTGATGGCGGAATGATAGCCGACGGGTTCAATAAGGATCTCGATGAACTTCGCGAAATTGCCCGGAACGGCAAACAATATATTGCGCGTATTAAAGATAAACTGGTAAAGGAATCGGGTATACCATCTCTTAAAATTGGTTACAATAAAGTTTTCGGTTACTATATCGAGATCACAAATACCCACAAAAATAAGGTGCCCCAACATTTTATACGGAAGCAAACCCTCGTTAATTCAGAACGGTACATCACACCTGAGTTAAAAGAAGTTGAAGAAAAAGTTCTTTCGGCAGAGGATAAAAGTAAAATGCTGGAAGGTGAACTATTTGAAGAACTTCGGCTGTATGTTGCCGAGTATGCAGATGACATTCAGCAAATTGCCAGGGCGCTTGCCGAACTGGATTGTCTCCAGAGTTTTGCAGAAGTGGCTTTTCGGAACAATTATGTCAGGCCGGTTATTAATACAGGAGATGTGATTGATGTAAAAAAAGGACGTCACCCAGTTGTGGAAAAAACGCTGCCTGCCGGTGAGCCTTTTATTCCCAATGATATTTATCTGGATAATTCCGAATATCAGATTCTGATCATTACCGGGCCAAACATGGCCGGGAAAAGTATTATTCTGAGACAAACCGGGCTACTTGTTTTAATGGCACAGCTTGGGTGCTTCGTGCCTGCACAGTCGGCAACAATAGGCCTGGCAGACAAAATCTTTACAAGGGTTGGGGCATCCGACAATCTCGCAGCCGGGGAAAGTACCTTTCTTGTAGAGATGAACGAAGCTGCAAATATTCTGAATAATGCAACACCAAAATCATTGATATTACTTGATGAAGTAGGCAGAGGTACCAGCACGTTTGATGGCCTCAGCATTGCGTGGTCTTTATCTGAGTATTTGCACAACAAGCCGGAAGTAGCCGCAAAAACACTTTTTGCCACACACTATCACGAATTAAATGAACTTGAAAGCCGTTACGAGCGCATTAAAAATTTCAATGTCGAGGTGAAAGAGCATGATGGGAAGGTGATTTTTATGCGAAAACTTGTGCGCGGCGGTTCAGACCACAGTTATGGAATACAGGTGGCTAATATGGCCGGTTTGCCACAGGTGGTTATCAATCGGGCTAAAGAGATACTTGCTAATCTTGAGAGCCATACCCTGGATGTAAGCCATGAAGGAAACGGGGCTGTCAATAAAACGGTCCTTAAAAAAGAAGCTGCGAAAAAAACGGTACAGCAGGTACAAAAGCAGCAGCAACTTCCTCAAATGACATTATTTGACACACGTTTAGACCCAAATGTGGAAACGCTGCTAAACAAGCTTGAAGCAAGTGATCCTGAAAGAATGACTCCTATCGAGGCATTGTTGCTGCTTAGTGATTTAAAAAGGCTTGTAAAATAAATTATAAGTAACTTATAGTAAGTTATTGAAATTACTATAAGTTTAAAAAAATAAGTTAGTATATATATGAACTGTAATTGAGAAAATTGTTTTTCTTCAGTATCCTAATATAATAAGCAGTAAACTTATGGTGGTGTAATCGCTCAAAAGATTTTACTTCACATCCACCGAAACCAAAACTTAAAAGAAAAAATTGACATGGAATATACACGTCGTTCGTTTTTAAAAAGATCCGGAGCTTTGGCATCCGGCCTGGCTTTAGGGACTATACCATTCCTGAAATCCTGTGCACCCGCAGAGGCCTCATACAACCCCTTCGGTATTCAGCTCTATACGCTGCGCCATGTAATCGGCGACGATCCTCAGGGAGTGATCCGGCAGGTAGCAGAATTCGGTTATAATCAAATTGAAAGCTATGAAGGCCAGGCCGGAATTTTCTGGGGCATGGGCAACACAGGTTTCAAGCGTTTCATGGATGATCTTGGCATCGAAATGGTTTCAACTCACGCAAATGTTTTTCAGGGTTTTGAGCAAAAGGTTGAACAACTTGCCGAAATCGGAGTTCCATATATTGTTTGTCCGTTTATCGGTGATCAGGGGTCTATTGATGCCTATAAAGAAATGGCAGATACTTTCAACAGTCTGGGAGAAATTGCCAATAATGCAGGAGTGAAATTTGCTTACCATAACCATGCTTACACATTCCATGAGTTGGAAGGTGAGATTCCCCAGGAAGTTTTAATGGAAAACACCGATCCGAACCTCGTTGAATACCAGTTGGATATTTACTGGGTCCATAACGGTGGGCATGATGCAATCGATTGGCTCAGAAGATATCCTAACAGGTTCACTTCAAGCCACGTAAAAGACGCATCTAATGGTGGAGGAGACATGGAATCTGTGACATTGGGAACGGGTGTTATGGATTATGCTACAATCCTGCCGGTAGCACGCGAAAATGGGATGAAATATTTTCTGGTAGAACAGGAAGCCTATGCAGGTACTACTCCGATTGATGCTGTAAGGGATAACGCAGAATACATGAAGAATCTGGAATATTAAATCTGTTTACCCGGGTTTATTTCACGATCTTTCGAGCCACATTAAACCTGTGAAAGCGGCGCTGATTAGCGATGCTTGAGCAGGTTTTTTTATATGCAGTACTTATTTTTTCCACAATATGAAGCATTCAGCCAAACATATTGCTGATCGTATCCGCTTGTTGATAGCCACAAAACAGTTCCAGGTCGGGGAAATTCTTCCGTCAACAAGGGAATTGGGCAAACAACTTGGAACCAGTTTTCATACTGTGAGAAAGGCGTACCACCAGCTCGAAGATGAGGGGATGATCAGAGGTGAACAGGGGAGAGGGTTTGTCGTGTTGAGGCAGAGCACCACACTTGATAAAGCCGAAAGACTGGAACTTGCTGCTGAAAAAATGCATAGCCTGCTTGAAGAACTGATTGGCTTCGGGCTTGACGAATCGGAAGTGGAAGCTATTTTTGAAGAAAAAATCAGTTTTATGGAATGGCCGGAAAAAATTCAACGTATTGCTACAATAGGTGAGACTCATGAGCTTGCCAAGCTTCTGTCCGATTCGATAAGGAACCAGATTGGTGTAAAAAGTTCGACACTCAGTATCAATGATTACGATGAAGTGATCCATTTTGATGCTTTGTTTGTTCCGATTCAACTCGTAAACCAGTTACGAAACCTCAGGGAATCCATTCGTATTATACCCGTTATGTTTCACTATGATGCAGATGTCTTACTGTCCATTCTTGACCGGACCGGAATTGAAGCCATAGGCCTGGTTACAGCAGAAGAAGACACCATTCCGAAAATTATCAATGAACTTAAAGCACTCATGAAGTTTGAAGGTGCTTTTGTGGCGGGGGCTACGTATGGTAAATCGCTGCCTCTTTTTGTGAGAAATACAGATCTGATTGTTTACACACCAGCAAGTGCCCGCCTTGTTGAGTCAAAAATACCGGAGAAAAACCGAATCAGGCTCGAATATATCATTTCCGAAAAAAGTGCAGATTCGATCCGTTCGGAATTGTGGGATCAGTAGTGAAAAGTGGGGCTCACAATAGCACAAGCGGCCATGTGCCAGCCTGATGGCACAAATACTCCGTTTACGCTATCTAAAGTTTTCAGCAGGCCAATTTTCACTTTTCACTTTTGCCTTTTCACTTTTACAATTACTCTATATGAAAAACATCAAAGAAATTATTCATCAAGCAGTATCCGCACTTGAATCGGAAATAGAAACAGTACGTGAGAAACCATCGTCCGATATTCTCTTTAATGGCAAACGTGTAACATCTGCTGCTTCAGAATATACCGATTATACTTTCGAGTGCCACCAGCCAGCAATCCGATTTGCCGAAGAAATAAAAGCAGGTATGGGTGAAAAAATCTGTACAGTGCATCCTGTATCCTTTGAAGATAAAACGGTGGTATTACGATTTCCTGAAAATATAGGAGACAGTATCAGCCAGGTGCATCTTGAGTGGGAGAATGATTTTGTTCTGAAACGCACCTTATCTGAAATCCTGAGCCTTAAAGACTCAGAAAAGGAGATTACAGAAAGGCTGAACCGGCTTTTTGAACCGGCCGGCGAAATCATTCCATTTTCTGGTAAAATATCACAGGATGGATCTCGCAATGAGGCTCAGGCCGATGCCATATTCAAGGCGATGCAGTGTCGCACTCTCTTTATCTGGGGGCCTCCGGGAACCGGTAAAACCGATACGCTCGGCTATATCATTGCCAATTATCTGCAACAGGGAAAAACGGTTCTATTTGCTTCAAACACGAATCGTGCGGTAGATGTTGGCCTGTTGAGTACATTGAATGCAATTAAAACTATCGGTATGCAAATCCGGCCGGAGAAAATAACCCGTTTCGGGGATACTGCTCTTGACAGCGTGGAACTTGAAGAATACCAGTTCGACAGTCAGAATGAAATCATCAGCAGGGAAAGAAAAAATGAGGCTGCTGAGTGGATTGATTTACTAAGCCGGCGCGAAAAAATATTATCAGCAATCAAAAAGCGCCTAGAGAATGGCAAACAGGCCACAACAAACCAGGAACTGGAACTTAAACTCTCAGAACAGAAGATTGAAGATGCGGGAGGTATTGAAGGGCTCGAAAGCAGACTTGCTGATCTTACGGCTGTCAAAGAAAGGAAAGAACTCTGGAAAAAGCAGCTCGTTGCAACTACACTGGCCAAAGTGTGTACATCTGACCTATTTCACGATCTTGATTTTGACGCCGTGGTTGTAGACGAAGGCTCTATGGCCAGCCTGCCTTACCTGATGGTTCTGGCATCTCATGCCAGATGGCATATGGCGGTGGTGGGAGATCCTATGCAGTTGCCGCCAATTGCTCTTACTTCGGATCTTTCATCGCGGGAATTTCTCGAACGGGATATTTTTACTACGGTTTCCGGAGCCGAAAACAGTGAACAGCTTTTTTTATGGCACGATGAAAATCCTGGTTATACTTCTTTTTTTGATACCCAGTATCGCCTTGAATCATCACTGGCGGATGTTATCAGTTCGGTTTTTTATGAGGGCAGGCTGAAAACGGGAAAGAAGAATCAAAAAGATGAACGGAATGCCCGTGCTTTTCACTTGGTGGACACATCGAAGTATAGCCCTTTTCTAGAACAAAAATCAGGAGAAAAAGGTTTTAAACCGGTAAATCCCGTTCACCAGGAAGTAGTGGAAAGACTGGTGAGAAATATGCAGGAACGGGGAATATTTACAGAACAAATAGGGGTTATTGTTCCGTTTCGAAGCACGGTTTATGACCTGAGAAACCGCTTGTATGAAGCAGGAATACGAACCGTGGAAGTTGGTACGATACATACGTTTCAGGGCCGCGAAAAAGATTACATCATTTTTGATACGGTTATGAGCGGCGAACAGCAGCGCGGGCAAGTGCGGCACTATTCGGTTCGCCCGCTTGATGAAGAAAAAAACGGCCTGAGTGTACCCAGGCTCTTAAATGTTGCTTTTTCACGAAGTAAAAAGGAATTGGTGGTAATTGCGGATATGAATCACATCAAAAAGGTTTACGGCAGAAAGTTTCTTGGGCGATTATTGATGAAAATGGTATAGTGAGTGAATCCGGTTAGGGAGTTCTCTTTTTACCCACGTCCAACATTTTTGTTTTTATAGACCTAAACAAAGTACTGTAACCACCCCCCTAACCCCTTCTTGAGAAGGAGAGGAGTATTTTTTTACAATTTTAGATCGAACTTGGGTCTTGAGCAATTTGCTTATGAATGTAGTGTCATATCAACGATGAAATGACTCCCATGCTATTTTAATGTTGACACGATAGTAGAGTATTACACCCAATCTCTCGGGTTTTGCAATACCTCAACCATCTTTTCTTCTCCTGAACCTTTTTCTGGATTAAAATCATAGTCCCACCTTACCCGTGGCGGTAAACTCATAAGTATGGATTCAATCCGGCCATTGGTTTTCAAACCGAAAAGTGTTCCGCGGTCATGAATCAGGTTAAATTCAACATACCGGCCACGGCGAATTTCCTGCCAGTAACGCTGCTCATCATTCCAGGGCTCATGGATCCGTTTTTTTACTACAGGAAGATATGCATCTAAAAAAACGTGTCCGGCATCTTCTGTAAAAGCATGCCAGTCTTCTATTTTTCTATCATCAGTTTTCCGGAGGTAATCAAAAAAAAGACCGCCGATTCCCCGTGCTTCCCCCCTGTGGCTGTTGTAGAAATATTCATCACACTGCTTTTTGAAATCCGGATAAAGATTATCTCCGTGTTTGTCACATACGTCTTTAAAAACACGGTGGAAGTGATGGGCATCTTCTTCCCGCAGATAATACGGAGTAAGATCGGCTCCGCCGCCAAACCAGGCATCAACAGGATTATCCATACCCTCGTGATTGTAGAGTTCAAAATATCGGAAATTGGCATGAACGGTGGGCACCATCGGGTTTTCAGGATGGACTACCAGCGAAATTCCTCCGGCCCAAAACCATCCCTTATCCACTTTAAAATGGGTTTTAATGGGATCGGGCAAAACACCGTGTACCGTTGAAATATTTACACCGCCTTTTTCAAAAACATCCCCCTTTTCAATCACCCGGGTACGCCCGCCTCCACCGCCATCACGGTTCCACTCATCTTCCCTGAATGTTGCTCTTCCATCGACATCCTCAAGGGCGGTACAGATTTCGTTTTGCAGATTATGGATGTATTGGGTGAATTCTTTTTTTATGTGTGTCATATTTTAAAAGGCAAAAGGCAAAAGGCAAAAGGCAAAAGGCAAAAGGCAAAAGGCAAAAGGCAAAAGGCAAAAGGCAAAATCATGGTGCAAACGTGTCGTTAGTGTGATTTTCTGAGCTGCGAGTTCTCCCGGAATCAACTTTGTTGATTCCTTCCAAAGGGTGAAAAAAAACAGGATTTGGTAATCTATTCCTGTTTATAATTTTTTATCGTATCAACAAATGCCCTGGCATGATCTACGGGTACGTGCGGCAGAATTCCATGGCCAAGATTGGCGATATACCTTCGTGTGCCAAACCGGTGGATCATTCTGCGGGTTTTTTGCTCAATTTCTTTAATCGGCGCAAGAAGATGAGACGGATCAAAATTTCCCTGGAGGGTAATGTTGCCTCCGGTTTTTTCACGGGCAAATTCGGGTGAGATGGTCCAGTCGAGGCCGAGTGCCGCAGCACCGCTTTTGTAAGCCAGCCGTTCCAATGCATACCAAACCCCTTTTGCAAAGATGATCATTGGAACCCCTTTTACTGAAGCTGAAATTTCCATAAGACATGGAAGTGCCCATTCATTAAAATCCTCGGGGCTTAGCAGGCCTGCCCATGAATCAAATAGCTGCACAGCCTGTGCCCCGGCATCTATCTGAGCATTTAAGTATGAGATGGTAGCGTTGGTCAGTTCACGCATTACGTGTCTGGAGGCCTCAGGATACTGGTATAAAAAAGATTTGGCTTTATCGAAGGTTTTAGAGCCTTCTCCCTCAACCATGTAACAGAAGAGTGTCCAGGGTGCACCGGCAAATCCAATCAAAGGTACCCTGCCGTTTAATTCCCGGCGGGTAAGGGTGATGGCGTCCATTACATAGTGCAATTTTTCCGGTATATTTTCCGCTAATACCGAAAAAGCATCATCTTCAGTTTGGATAGGATTCCCCATCACAGGCCCTTTGCCGGGTATCATCTGAACATCAATCCCGAGTGCCTGTGGTACTGTGAGGATATCGGAAAATATAATTGCGGCATCGGGCTCCAGTTCGTCAATCGGCTGAATAGTGATTTCACAGGCCAGTTCCGGTGTCTCCACCCGCTCAAAAAAACTGTATTTGTGACGCAGTTCCATATATTGCGGAAGATAACGGCCTGCCTGTCGCATCATCCATACGGGCGGGCGCTCCACTTCTTCTCCTTTTAAGGCGCGGAGAAACAGGTCGTTTTTAAGGGCAGGAAAATTGTGATTTGACATTTTCGAGAGATTTAATTCTTTAAGCCGAAAGACCCCCTGATAAGGGGTTTTCAATACGGTGATATAAAACCTGAGCCACAAATTTCAAAAATGCAGTTGTATCCGGTTTTGGGGAAATATGTACATGTTTACCACTCTCAATGCTCAGTTCCTCTGCAGTAGTGTTGCCGATTGCAAATAGTTCGGCAGCCGGCATATTTTTAAATCCTCCACTGTTTCTGTATGCCTGAACTGCACTCGGGCTGTAAAACAGTATGGCGTCATAATGCCGATCCGGAATATTCATGGATTTAAGGATCGTTTCGTACACAACTACATCCCAGACATTGATTTCAGATTTTTCAAGATATTGCCTGAATTCATCCCGGCGTTTATCGCCGCAAAAATGAAGCACGGTTGCATCACGCAGTTCGGGAGTATTCAAAAAATCATCTGTAATTTTCTTTGCCAACCCAACGCCATCTTCCTGTTCAGGAACAAGGGCTTCGATTCCTGTCCCTTCAAAAGCTTCGGCAGTTTTATCACCAACGGCATAAACAGGTACTTTTTTTACCGGTGCAGGTCCCGAGCTTAAGTACCGTTGAAAAGCGAAGACCCCGTTTTGGCTGGTAAAGGCCAGTACGGGATTTTTAATGGTTTTAAAGTGTGACTCTACAACAGACCAGTTGTCCCGGTACTTGATTTGGATAGCCGGTTCCATATCCACGTTAAAGGCAAGTGAACCGGCGAGTGAAAGTTGTGCATCCGTCAGATTACGTGTGACCAGTATGTTAAAAATTTTTTCCAATATACTGTGAATAACTTATTACGATGTTCTGATATCTTCAACGAGCTTATCTGCACCCTGGTTCATCAGCTCAGTGGCAGCTTCTCTTCCGATATTTTTTGCCTGGTCCAGCGGTACCCGTTTTTGAATGTCGTATTGAACGGAACCATCTGTTGTGAGTACGACAGCGTGGAGAAAAACTTCCCGTTTTTCCATCCAGGCAAAAGCCCCGACCGGAGCACTGCAGCCGGCTTCCATTTCATTTAGCAGGTCTCGTTCAATACCTGTACAAACTTCTGTTTGCCGATGATTCAGGCCGGATGTTGCACGATACATGGCGTCATCTTCTTCACGGATCATGACAGCCATGGCTCCCTGTGCCGGTGCGGGTACCATCCAGTCAAGGTAAACAGAGATATGGTGATCCAGATTGATTCGTTTGAGGCCCGCAGCAGCGAAAATAGCACCATCCCACCCGTGTTCCTCTACCTTACGGAGGCGTGTGTTTACATTGCCGCGTATATTGGTGATGGAGTGATTCGGATATCGGTGAAGCCATTGTGCTTTTCTGCGATTACTGCTTGTAGCAATTACTGCCTTAAATGAGTGATCATCCAAAAAGACCGTTCCTTTCGGTGCTACCAGCGAATCGCGATGGTCTTCCCTCTCCAGTACAGCAGATATTTTCAGGGGCAGCGGATTATCAGTGGGCAGGTCTTTGTAGGAATGAACGGCAATGTCAATACGATTTTCCAGCAGGGCATCATCCAGTGCTTTTGTGAACACGCCTTTACCGCCCATTTCTGTGAGAGGCGTTGTAAGGTCAAGGTCGCCCTCAGATTTTACAAATATAAGATCAGACTCAAAACCTTGCTCCCGTAACTTTGCAGCAACTGTTTTGGCCTGCCAGGTTGCCAGTTCACTATCTCTTGTCCCAATTCGTATGAGATTAGTCATGCCCGTTTTTAGCTTCAAGCTTAAACATTTTAGCAACCATTTCAGCTACTTCTTCAGAGTGATGATGGTCGCGTAAATGCTCAATACTGTAGGCAGCAATCTTTTTAACAATTCGCCGTGTTAGTTTGTCGATTTTGTCAAAATTATCCGTTTCAATTTTATTTCTGAAAAAATTGAGTTCGTCTTCACGGATTGTTTCAAACTTATGAGTAAGGGCTTTGATTGTTGGAACTACCCTTTGTTCGTCGAGCCAGAGTTTGTAGTTCGATAGCTCATCATCAATAATTTTTTTCACCAGAGGCACTTCTTCTTCCCGTTTTTTGTAAGCTTCATCCGTTACATCACTCAGCATATCCATATTGGCAACGTCCACAAAGTCGAGGGCAGCGACTTTTGGATCGATGTTTCTGGGAACGGATAAATCAAGCATGACCTTGAATTTGGGTTTTTTTATAGACGGCAGCATATGTTCGGGCCGGATTACCGGCTCATTTGCACCCGTAGCTACTATTACAAGATCAGCATCGGCAATTTGTTCGGGCAGCTGTTCCATGTCAGCAACCTGGAGGTTAAACTTGCCGGCAATAAATTCGGCACGGTCGCGTGTTCTGTTGATAAGAGTGAGTTTGCTCGCTCCGAGATTCACAAGATTCTTGCAGGTTACTTTGCCAATTTTTCCGGTACCAACCAGCAGAATATTTTTATGAGTAAGGTTCTCGAATGTTCGCAGGGCAAATTTAACGGCAGCATATGCAACAGTAGCTGCACCATGACCAAGTGATGTTTCATTTCGAGAGCGTTTATGCGCCCGGAAAACATGCTGTATCAGTCGGTGTAATTCACCGGAGATCATGTCATGACAAGCTGATAGCTCATACCCTTCCTTAACCTGCTTCACGATTTGAAGGTCACCGAGTATCTGTGAGTCTAGGCCGGTTGCCACATGGAAAAGGTGCTGAATAGCACGCTGGCCTTCCAGTTCAAAACCATGGCTGTGAAAATCATCAAGTGAGCCATTACTGTAATTGGTAAGCAGCCTGATGAGCTCGCTTGTTGAGGCTCCCTGTGAAAAGATCTCGGTACGATTGCAGGTAGAAACTAAAAACATACTGCTTATTCCTTCTCTCCTGGCACCTTCAAGTAAACGTTTTTTGTTTACTTCGTCGAGGCTGAATTTTTCACGTACCTCAACAGGGGCATCCCAATGATTGATACCAATTGTTGTAAAATCCTGGATTGTTGGATGAACCATCCCTAAACGGTTACCGGTTTTTCAGTTAATGAGTGTTTCCATTGAACGGTATCTTCCGGAACCTCATGTTTCAGACATTGTAACGTTTCTTCTGCCAATGCTTTAATAAAATCGGGGTGATCGTTTAATCCCTCCATCACCTTATAATTCTCAAATGTAAAACCTTCTTCTTCCATATCCTCAACCAACTCTACTCCAAGTTCGTAAAGCGTTTCAATGTGATCGGTAACGAATGCAACGGGTACCATTAAAAAGTTTTTAATGCCATACTCAAGGTGGCGTCTCACAAGGTCTTCTGTGTTGGGTTGTGTCCACTTCTGAGGGCCAACTCTTGACTGAAAACTAAGCCAGTAAGAATTTTTATCTTCGCGCCGTGCCATTACCGCTTCCATTGTTTCTTTGATCTCTACGGTATAGGGGTCTCCGCTGCGAACTTCGAGTAACGGGGTGCCATGTGCGCTGAAAATAAAATGTGTTTTATGCCTTGTATCTTCATCCATCTCCGATAGTGCCTGGTCAATCCTGTCGTTGATTGAGCTCAGGTAACTCTCATTAAGATAATAGTTTTTTACATGAAACTCTTTCCAGGGCTTTTTTCCATCTTTAAATTTTTGATTCAGAACGGTTTCCCAATCACGGAAGCTGCTTCCGGTAGTAGTCCAGGAAAATTGCGGGTAAAGGGGCATAAGCACAGCGTGAGTTATACCGTCTTCTACCATATCATCCATTACCTGGTCTGCAAACGGAAGCCAGTAACGCATACAGGTATAGACTTTTACTTCGTGTTGAGGAAGTATATTTTTAAAATATTTTTCCAATGACCTTCGCTGTGTCTCGGTAAGGCCGTTAATCGGCGAGCAACAATCGGAGATGGTTTTATTTTGTCTGTTTAAACAGTGCTTGTTACCGGTACATCCTTTCGGGCAGCCGTTAATTTCTTTATAGTCTTTAGCTACATTAGGAGCACGAAATTTGGATATTACATTTGCGAAAAGATTTTGAACTGCACCACCGCCCAATTTTATGATATCTTCATCGCTAAATAGATTTTTCAGGAAGATTCTCACATTATCTTCGTGAGTTGGGCCTCCTAAATTCATTAAAACTACTCCAATTCGCATATAATTTTTTTTAGTCACTCAATGGGGGGTTTTCAACTACTAAAACAAAGGTTTTTTTATGAAGGATACGTGAAGAGTTGTAACTTAGAATCTGTCTAATTAAGAAGGGTGTGTCCGAATTAGTGCAGGGTAGGCTAAGCCTTTGGCAGGCTGAACCAAAACCTGCTTCCTTTTCCCTGTTTGCTTTCTACATGAACTGTAGAACCATGTGCGTCGAGGATACTTTTTACAACAGAAAGTCCCAGCCCTGTACCTCCTTTGTCACGAGACCTGGCTTTATCAGTGCGGTAAAAACGGTCGAATAACCGGTCGAGATGTTCTTCGGATATGCCAATTCCAGTATCTGTAACTTCCACAATCACATTATCATTATCTTCACGGGTGTTAATGACAATGCTGCCGCCGGATGTAAATTTAATGGCATTGGTGAGCAGGTTTTCCAATACCTGCTCTATTTTGTCGGGGTCGCCGATTACGTTATAAGGGTCTACATCTGCTTTTAGATGCAATCCCTTTTCATGGGCTTCAGGCTCAACTGTTTCTCTGACATAGGTCACAATTTTTTGAATGTCAAAAGACTCTTTCTGTATAAACTGATCGTCAGAATCAAAACGCTGCAATGTAACAAGGTCTTTAAAAAGCCGGTTTATCCGTTGGGTCTGCCTTTCGGCAGTAAGAATATATTTTTCTTTCAGGGCTTCGTCGAGGTTATTCATTTTCAGCATTTCCAGTGATCCGGCAATGGTATGCAGCGGATTGCGTATTTCATGGGTAATGTCCGCAAAAAATTGGTTCTGTTTCTGATAAAGGCGTTTTAGTTCAAGATTATCAGTCCGAAGCCGATCGGCCATTCGGTTCAAAGATTTGGCAAGTGTTCCTATTTCATCAGAACGGTCCAGGTTCAGGTTTTGGTCTGTGTTACCGTCCGATATATCACGAGCTGCTTTTTCGAGCTGTAAAATCGGCAATGTAATACTTCTTGCAAACGTGATGCTTACAAGCAGCACCAGTCCGATTGAAATAAACATGCCGGTATATATTATCCAGCGAATTGTTTTGATAGGCTCATATATGAGTTCTTTACGGATACTGACTTTAAGGTATGCTGCCGCATTGTGTATGGGCTGCAGGAGCACGTATGCCACGAGCTGATCGTCATTGATATGATCAGCTACGATCAGCGTACCATCGCGAACAAAATGATCCCTCAGCCCGCTTTGCAGCTGTCTAGAAGCTACAGATGTCTCGTGATATGGCACTTCAGCATAAATTATTCCGTTTTCATCATAAATCGCGAGATGGTAGCCGGATGCAGATGCTATTTCATTGAGATTGGTTTCAAAATCTTCATCGGAACGAAGGTTTTGGATTGTGATGGCAAGCCAGCGCGTATCGTTGATGATCTGTTTTTCTCCTTCGCTGAGCAGGAAATTTCGTATAAACAAGATAGAATAACTGCTGATAGCTGTGATTCCAAAAATCAGCAGGAGAATGAACGTCCAGGCCAGTTTTGCACGGATGCTCATATTGGCAGTGAGTCGCGGTTTAGTCCGTACCCTATGCCGCGATAGGTGCGGATCATATTGGCAGCATCTCCCAGTTTTAACCGGAGATTTTTGATGTGAACATCAACGGTTCGGTCAAAAACGAACCGGTCATCACCGCCAATATGTTCAAGTATTTCCTGACGGCTGAAAACCCGTTTTGGATTTTGAAAAAAAAGCTCCATTAAAGCATACTCGGTTGATGTAAGGTCAATTCTGGAATTTTTATGAAAAAGGTCTTTCCCGTTAACGTCCAATAGCAAGTCGCCATGGTGAATCCATTTGCTGTTATGTGGTTGCTGGCGCCTCAAGAGTGACTCAATCCGTGCTTTCACAAGTTTTAAACTTGCAGGTTTAGAGATGTAATCATCGGCACCAAGTTCCAGGCCTTCAATTTCGTCTTTCTCTTTATCTTTAGCGGTGAGGAATATGACGGGAATACTATTTAATACAGGATGGCGCCTGATAACCCGGCAGATTTCCTTACCGTCAACATAGGGTACCATAATATCAAGTACTGCAAGGTGTATGTTGCCCGTTTGTTTTTCGATAAGTTCGAGTGCTTTTTTCCCATCGTGAGCAAGCAGGACGTTATATTCATTCATCTCCAGAAAATTTGCAAGCATTTCTGCAGGCTCAACTTCATCTTCAACCAGTAATATGGTATGTTTGGGTTTCATAAATTCTTACTTTCTGTTGAACTGCTATGTTTTAATGGCATAAAATAATCAATTGGAACAAAGATTTTATAGAAATCATTAAATCTGCTGCATTCAGTTTGATTTCTCTGAAGGTTACAATTTTTCCGGTAAACGAATCATGGAACTTTTCAAAAAAGTAGTTTGGATAACAGGAGCATCTTCAGGTATAGGAGAGGCCCTTGCTTATGAATTTAACAAAAAAGGCACACACTTGATTCTTTCCTCCCGCAGGATTGAAGAGCTTACGCGTGTGAAGGAAGCCTGTATTGACCATGTTGACACTGTGAAGATTTTACCTCTGGATCTTGCTGATACAGGTGAATTATCAGGCAAGGTTCAGGAAGCAATTTCACTTTTTGGGAGTGTGGATATGCTGATCAACAACGGGGGGATAAGCCAAAGGGCCTATGCCGCTGATTCAAACATGGAAACCATCCGGCAACTGATGGAGGTCAATTTTTTTGGTACAATTGCATTAACAAAAGCTGTACTTCCATTCATGATCGAACAGAATTCGGGTCATATTGTAGTGATCTCGAGTGTGATGGGCAAGCTAGGCACCAAACATCGATCAGCATATGCAGCGTCGAAACATGCCCTGCACGGCTGGTTCGATTGTCTGCGGCAGGAGATGTATCAGCACAATATCCATGTGACCCTTGTTTGTCCGGGGTTTGTAAAAACCAATATCACTGTAAATGCATTAACTGCCGACGGAGAAAAATACTCCAGGATGGAAGATGCCCAGAAAAAAGCGATGAACCCGGAAGAATTTGCCCGTAAACTGCTCCCTAAGCTGGCTAAAGAGAAAGAGGAAGTCTATATCGGGGGTTATGAAATTTTGGCGGTTTATATGAAACGCTTTTTCCCGGGAATCCTTAACAGAATACTCAGACGTGTAAAGGTTACCTGATTTAAAAAGGGATATTTAGAGATAGAGCTGTGCCGTTAACTTGAATATAGTTTAATGAATCAATCAATCGGCTGCTTTCCGAGCGGCTTAAAAAATAGAGAACAGCATCAAACACAAAAAGAAAGCCGCCCTGTAAAATCATGGACTGTCCATATCCCACCATTCGGGTACTATCTTTCCGAAGCCCGCGCTCCCACAGAAAAGCTCCGATAGCCATATAGCCCACATCCAGGCCTGCATTAAATAGCAGAATTTTTTCGAAATTGTGAAATTCAGTGATTGTCTCTGAAAGCCCAATACCTGTAGATTGATTACGAAGCCCGTAATACCCAAAACCTGCAATGGCCAGATTTACTGTATTCCATGCTGCATTCATCTGGTGAAAATATTTCGTGGTACCGCTGGTCTGCGTCATGCCAATACCTCCAATAAACAGGTTGCTCACTGCCCAGCCGCCTAAAACCAGCATGCCGCTGCTGTTGATGGATAATCTTTTTTCATTGATCTCTTCAAGATCTACGAGATTGGTTTGAGCATGCAGCCAGCCGTAAAAAAGGAACTGAACAAGGATAAATAGCAGAAGTCTCTTTTTCATAGGAGTTAAGTTTGATTGATGATTTCCATTACATTTCCTTCAACCGCAACAAACACCCGGTCCGTTTCCTTTGGTTTGATGGCATGATGTCCGGTAAATTCTCCAAAAGCGGGAAATAGAACCCTGTCATCAGAAAAAAGAAAACAGGGAAGACGCAGGGATTGACGCCCTTTTCCACGCAATATGATACATGGATGGATATGGCCTGCAACTAAAACCTGTTTTTGGCCAGCTGGTTGAACATCAGCCGGGTTGTGTACAAATATAAAGGAATCCTTTTCCCAGTGGTGCGATACTTCAATACGCGCTGCTTCATAAAACGAAGTATGAAGGCTGTCGTGATTTCCGGAAACAAGCTTGAATGTGATGCCGGGAAAAGAGTCCAGCCATGTCTCAAAAAGGAACCATTCACGGTTGGCATCACTGTGAAACAGGTCTCCCAGAATCAAAACAGTTTCGGGCTGGTATTGCTCAATCAACGACCCGATACGCACGAGATTTTTTTGTGTGATACTTTCCGGTGCGGGGATACCCGATTTTCTGAAATGTCCTGCTTTTCCAAGGTGAATGTCCGACAAAATTAAAATATGTCTGTCGAGCCAATAAACTGCTTTTTCAGGAAGCAATTGCCAGGAATGACCTTTTATTTGAATAACCGGGAATTCAGTCATGGATATATCATTAACAATAAATTAAGTTGTGTATGTTTCAGCGGCAATATATATGAATACACTGAAGATTTGTCAGTCAGCTTCCAGATCTTTCTGCATTTTCATAATACGGTCTGCAAGTTTTTCTGATGACATCCGCTCTCTTAGCCTGTCCACAAATATTGGAAAAGCAAAGGGAGAAAAACGGGCAACTTCTTTTAATATGATTTCCTGTTTCTGTATTCTCTGAAGTACCTGCCGCAGCCGGGCTTCATCCAGCTGAATCTGGAGCACTTCATCAAATGCCTGCTGAATGAGGAGGTTATCCGGTTCATATTCCATGAAAACATCAAAAAATAACCCTGATGACATTTGCAGGTGCCTTCCTGTTTTTTGGTTACCCGGGAAGCCGGGAAAAACAAGCCCTGCAATCTGGCTGATTTCCCTGAATCTGCGCCTGGCAAGCTCGGTATCATTTAAACTTCCCATAATATCTCTTACAAGGTATGATTCAGAAAACAGATCGTTCTTCAGTGCCTCCCTGATGGGTATATCACGGTCGGACAGCAGTTCAAACCCGTAATCGTTCATGGCTATAGAGAAGGTGATGGGTACCATTTTGGAGATACGGTGAGCCACCAGTGCAGACATGCCTTCATGAACATATCGCCCCTCGAAAGGGAAAAAGAAACAGTGGCAGCCCTCTTTTGACCAAGTTTTTTCAATTAAAAATTGACCGGTACCGGGCAAAACAGAGCGTTGTTTCTGGATTTCCAGAATTGGGTGAATGGTTTTTAATTCAATGCTTTCATTACTTCCGGAAACCGCCTCCTGCAGCTTTTCGCGCAAAAGTTCCGACATATTGGAAGAGAGTGACATCCGCCCGCCAAGCCAGCTGGGTATTTTACCGGCTGAGCCTGATGATTTACGCACATATGCTGTCAGATCTTTGATTCTGACCAGTTCAAGGTTTCGTCCTGCAAACCAGAAGGTATCCCCGGTGTTTAGCTGTGAAATGAACCATTCTTCAATATTGCCAAGGGTTGCACCTTTCAAGTACTTAATTTTAAGCATGGTATCGCTGGCAATTGTTCCGATGCTCATACGGTGCCGGCTGGCAATTTTCCGGTCATGCACCCGCCAAAAGCCGGCCTCATCCACATCAACCTTGGAGTATTCATCATATCTGGAGAGTGATTTCCCACCCGATTGTATAAAGTTCAGAATCCAATTCCATTCATCATTCCGTAAGGTTTGGTATGCAAAAGTTCTTTTTATTTCCCGGTACACCTTGTCTGGTTCAAAACCGTCTGAAACGGCAAGCGTTACCAGATACTGGATCAAAACGTCATAAGGTTTAAGATGCGGGATTCTGTTTTCAGTTTTTCCATATTTCACGGCATCTTTCAGTGCGGCAGCTTCAATGAGTTCGAGGGCATGTGTTGGTACAAACCAAATTGTGCTGACGGATCCGGGCTGGTGTCCGCTTCGCCCGGCACGCTGTATAAACCTTGCTACTCCTTTCGGGCTGCCGATTTGTATAACCCTGTCAACAGGCGTAAAGTCTACACCCAAATCGAGGCTGGAGGTGCAGACTACGATTTTTAGCAGCCCGCTGTGCAACGATTCTTCCACCCAATCGCGAATTTTACGATCCAGTGATCCATGGTGCAGAGCAAGGGTACCTGCAAGCTCCGGCTTTGCCTCAAGTATTTGTCTGAACCATATTTCTGACTGGGCCCGTGTATTGGTAAAAATTAGTGTGGAACCGCTCTTTTCAAGAATTGGCAAGATCTTTGGCAGTAAATTTATGCCAAGATGGCCCGACCACGGGAATCTATCAACATCGTCGGGAAGTACGGTATGTACCACAATTTTTTTAGAATCATCTGCTTTGATGATGACTGCATTTTCGGGAACGGGTAACCCAAGCAGCACATTACATGCTTCGTCAAGATTACCGATTGTAGCAGAAATACCCCAAACCTGTAAACCGGAATTCATTCCATGAAGCCGTGACAGGGCCAGTTCTGTTTGTGTGCCGCGCTTGGAGCCTGTTAATTCATGCCATTCATCCACCACTACTGTTTTCAGGCTTTTGAAACGGGAAGGATATCCTTTTTGTGCCAGCAAAACATGAAGGCTTTCGGGTGTAATGATGAGCACTTCCGGCATTTGCTTCTTCTGCTTTTGTTTGATGGATGATGGTACATCACCCGTTCTTCGCTGAACCTCCCATGAAATGCCAAGCTCACCTACAGCCCGTTGCATGGCCAATTCGATATCTTTTGCCAGTGCACGGAGTGGTGTAACCCAGAGCAGCTGCAAACCATTGGACTTTTTTTCCTGATAATCGCCGGGATTGGATTCGATCCATCTCATCAGGGCAGGCAGAAAAAGTGCGTATGTTTTGCCGCTTCCGGTTGGAGCATTCAGCAAACCGGACCGGTTTGAAAGAAAAGCATCCCAGGTTTTTTTTTGCCAGCCGAATGGCGTCCATCCTTTTGCTTTAAACCAGTTTTCGATGATGGATTTTGCGTCCAGATTTCTGTTCATGAGATAGTGATGATCATTTCACCGATATAACAGCACTATGATGGGGAAAAATTCGAAATCCGGGAAATGCCGGTTTCTGTTTTAAAATTCAATCGAGATTCCCGCAACCGGGAGTGTATTAAATTGGAGAATCCTGTCAACTGTGCCATCATCATTGTATTGAAAACTCCAGATGTTATTCCGGTTATACAGATTTACAATATCGAAGAATATCACATAATTCATTTTGGGATATGCAAAACGTTTGTCAATTCTGAGATCGAGCCGATGGTAGGCCGGGTAACGCTCTGTATTCAGGGATAGGCTTTCATCAACAATCCATCTGCGTAAATTGGGCATGTAAACCGGGGCTGTATATGGCCTGCCGCCAAGGTATCTGAATTTAAGGCTTATTTCAATCTCATCGGCAGGCATGAATGGTATCCATGAAAACATCGAAAACCACCAACTCGACTTCATGCTTTGATACCAATCTTTATGCTCAAAGCCAAACCTGTATCCTGAAATAAGGGTGAGCATATGCCTGTAGTCGAAGTCCCAGTTATAGGTATCGCCGGTTCTGGGGTCGGTTGCCATGGATTCAGAGTAAGAATAGCTTGCAATTCCGGAAAATCGGTTCAAGAGTTTCTTTTGTAAAAAAAGTTCAACACCCTTTGAATTTGCCTTACCTGCATTTAAAAAAGTGCCATCATCAAAAACCAACGGATCGTTAGTCGTAAGTGTTTTTCTGATGGGTACATCCACATAATCCTTGATAAACGCTTCCAGTGTGAGTTTTATGTCTTCACGAATATGGCGTTCCACACCAACAACATACTGATCGGTATATTTGTTTCTGAGAAAACGGTTTACATCATTGGCTGCAAGCTCATTATAAGAGGGCGACTGAAAATGTCTGCCATAGGCAGCGTTCAGGTTAGTTTTTGAACCTGCAGGAATTGCGATGCCAAGTCTGGGGCTCAGGGAATTGAAATTGTTGTAATCGAAATAATCGTAACGTAAACCACCTGACAATCGAAGTATGCCAGGAAATTCATAGGTGATTTGTGAGTAAATAGCAGATTTAAAACTTGATTCATCAAATGCAACCCTGTACTCAGGGTAAATATCATAAATCCCTGTTATTAAATCCGGATTGCCATCTTGATAGGTATAAAGGGTATCGGCATCATTCGTGATGTCATATTTCATGTTTAGTAATTTATGACCACCGCCAAACCCCAATTCAAGATTTCGGTTTACAAGCCAGGTGAAGTCGGTTTTAAAAGTGATTTCCCTTTCTTTTGAATCATTTACAAAAAAAACATCACGGCCTGGTGTGTCATAAACTTCCACGTAATAATTGTTTTGGACGACTGATGCTGTAGTGAATGAGAATAATTGTTCGGACCAGACAGAGCGGATGGTAGCGCCGCTGATAATTTGAGAATTTTGTGTATCGAGGTTTTCAGCACCTCTGCCATAACCTGCTTCATCGCCACCTTCAATGTTAATCCTGTCGCTGCCAAATACTCCATTCAGGAACAATGTATGAGATTGGTTAAGGTTATAAGTGAGTTTTCCCTGGGTGTTGTAATAGTTTGGGACCGCTGTTAAACCGGTAGCAGCAATGATCCAGTCGAGATAACTTCGCCTTGCTGAAAAAATAAAACTGCTATTCGATGAAACAGGTCCTTCCAAAAGAGCTCCTGCACCAGCCATACCGATTGAGGCTTCTCCCTGGAACCTATCGAACGAGCCATTTCTTAAGCGGATATTCATTACGGAGGATGCTTTATCACCATAACGGGCGGGGAAAGCCCCTGCATAAAAATCAATTTCCCGTACCATGTAACTGTTCAGCAGATTGATAGGTCCGCCACCTGCACCCTGAACCGCAAAATGATTGGGATTGGGGATTTCTATATGATCCATTAAAAACAGATTTTCGCCGGGGTTACCGCCTCTCACGATAATTTCATTAAACTGGTCGCTGCCGGATGCAACAGATGGCAAAGCCTGCACAACACGCTGAATATCGACAAGATCTCCGGGACTTCGGCGAATTTCTTCAAAGTCCATAGAATTGGCACTTACAATTGCATCTCTGGGTCTTTCGAAATAAGTACCTCTTACCTCAACCGCCTGGCCTTCAATCAGGTCCATATTCATTCGAATCTCAAGTGTGGTAGTGCGGTTTGGTGCCACAACTACATTTCCCCGGTTTACCGGCGTGTAACCGATAAACCGAATGATAAGATTGTAACTGCCGGCGGGGATATTTTGAATTAAGAAAAAACCTTCGTTATCTGTTACTGCCCCCCTGTCTAAAGATTCAATATAGACGGTAGCACCGGGTAATGGCTGTAAATTTCTGCTGTCTGTGATTGTACCGCCTATATTGCCTTCATTTTGGTGCAACAACATGGAAAAACTTACAATCATCAGTATACTGGAAAACATATATCACAAACTGAGATGATTAATTATTCAGGTAAAAATTACCATGATAGCCAAACAGTATGGGTTGTGGAATAACGGCACGGGCAATTTCGGTAAAAGTAACCGAATCCAGTATCAGTAAAAAGGAATTACCGTTCGCCTCATCCAAAACAACTGAAAGGTTTACTCCGTCATCTTCGCTTTTTCTGTTTGGGTTAGCAAGGAAAACCGGTTCACCTGGAAAACAATTTTTTTCATGCCAGATTTTTGCCTGTTCCGTCTTGAGATCACTCTTTACAACTTGATCATAAAAACTATTATTACCGGCTTTATTCACTCCAACAGAATAGACATACCGGTAATCACTGTCCATATGATAGTGTTCATAATCAAAACGTGGTAATTCGATGGCTTCATCCGAAAGGATGCGATAAGAAATATCTTTGTTCCCAGCCATATCAGCATGAAATCTTCGGATTTGGCCACCCGGAAGCTTTTTCCCCTCAGACCTTATTCTGTCCAGATAAAAAGATTGTATAATTTCAGGGTCAGGATAAGTAACAATGTCGAAATATAATTCTTCTCCTCTTTCGAACGCATTGATATGATGAAATGCAAAAAAAGGATCTGCTTCGAATTGCTTAACAAGAGTGCCATTTTTCCTGTTAAAAATAAAAATCCTTGTTCCCCGACGCGGTTTCCAGACATAGTTTTCTATAAAAGGCTTCGCATGAAAAAGGATTTTAAGGGGATTTACAACATAGGGGAATTCTGTAAGAATTAGATAAGATGGACTTAAACCGAAGCTATGTAGATATGCCGGTTCTTTAACCTTATGACTTGCAATTAACTGTGGATTCTCACCTTCAGGCCTACTCATAAAGCGATAGGAACTCACTCTGCCAAAACGGGTGGTAAGATTAATAACTTCATTGTCAACTTCGTGCGGATGTACAGTGGTAATGTGCTGCTTTGGTTTATCATCATACGTGTAAACCCCGAGAGAATTGAGGGTATCCGGGTCGAACTCCATTTGCAGTGATGGTTCTCCCATTGCAACGAATTTACCCCCGAGTCTGGCCACGTTTACTTTTGCACTGTCGGTTATTTTCGGGTCAAAAATTTCTTTAACCCTGTCGAACAATGAATAACAGGGGTCGGTAGCAAATTCAGAATAACTGATTCTGTTATTTTCTTTTGCCTCATGATATGCCTTGCACTGCAAAAATTTATTGGCATATGATATATTTCCGGCTTTAAAGCTAAATTTGTGAAGCATAGATAAGCCATCGAACCAATGACGATAATCCTGATTCCCGGCTTTAAACATTCCTGGGCCGTTTCTGAACAAAGTACCTTCAACCCATTCCGGAAGTTTGCCGGTTACACTGAGTTTATCGATAACCAGTTCATCTTCTATATTAGCGAAACCTAATTGATATGCTTTCCGCATTCGATTTAAATAGAATAAAGATTGAGATTAGCGGGCATCAATTAATTCTGCAACAATCTTACCCGAAGACATCACTGCAGGCACTCCTGCACCGGGATGCGTTCCCGCTCCGGCAAAATATAAATTTTTAAACTCTTCAGACCGGTTATGGGGCCTGAAATATGCTGATTGCAATAAATTTGGGCGTAAAGAAAATGCGGCTCCATAATGGCTGTTCAATGTATCACGGAAGTGTGGCGGATTTATGAAATGTTCAGCAACAATATTTTCTTTTAAACCGGGCAAATAATTGTCTTCAAGATATTGCAGAATTTTATTTTTGTAGATTTCTGATACGTCCTGCCAATGGATATCAGCTTTCAGATTTGGTACAAGGGAAAGTACATAAAATGATTCACAACCATCCGGCGCTATTGATTTATCCGTTATCGTTGGCATATGAAGATAGAGTGCTAAATCATCGGGTAATGAAGTGCCATCAAAGATTTCTTTGAGGAGGTTTTTATAATTCTTACACATGATGATATTGTGATGTGAAAAACCGGACTCGGTATATCTTTTTTTGGTTCCAAAGTAGATCACAAACAGAGAGGAACTGTATTGATACCGATCAATTTTACGATTTGTAAATTTTTTCCGCAGATTTTCGGGAATCAGGTTCCGGTATGTATTGGCTATATCGGCATTTGAGATTACCACATCTG
>SKKO01000130.1 GCA_007123715.1 Balneolaceae bacterium
ATCCGCGTCGCCGGTTTTGCCTGCTATAAAGCCTGATCATCATAATGGTTACGATATCTACCCGGCATTTTCGCTCAAAACCGGCAAAATCGAACATGGATTTGATTCACTGGCAGCATTCATTTCGCAGCAGGATTCAGACAAAATAATTATGGACGGAAATATCGGGACTGACTGGGAATCAGTGATCGGTAATCTGTCAAACGCATTGAAATTAAACAATGCCGAATATCTGTACTTTGATGTGAATTCCGCTTTACTTGCTGAAGATCACATTGATAAAATGATTGAAGGATATCTGGGTGGAGATGACCCTGTATTCGGCAAACTGTACGAAGGCAATCTGGAAGATTTTTTTGACAAAACAAAGCTGGAAATTCTGAAATCGTCAGAAAACCTCAAAACATTCGTCTACGGCACGGGTGCATCTCTTGCCGGAGTGGATTGCCCGGTCTTTTATGTTGACATTCCGAAAAATGAGATACAGTACAGGTCGAGGGCCGGAAGCATTTGCAATATCGGTAAAGCGCATCCTGAAGATCCAAAATCCATGTATAAGCGCTTCTACTTTGTTGACTGGCAGGTTTGCAATCGCCATAAACAACATCTCCTTCCTGATTTATCTGCTATAGCTGATGGCCAGCGCGACGGGGATCTTAACTGGATGAAAGGAGAAGACCTGAGAGATGGCCTGGAGCAGGCGGCCCAATCGCCCATCAGGGTCAGGCCCTGGTTTGAACCCGGAGTTTGGGGCGGTAAATGGATGCAGGAAAATTTTAACGGACTAAACCCGGATGCGGAAAATTTTGCCTGGTCGTTTGAGCTTATTGCACCCGAAAACGGGGTAATATTTGAAAGTGATGGGAGATTATTGGAAATCGGATTTGAGTGGCTGATGTATCATTCGGGCCAATCCGTTCTTGGTAAAGATGCCGGCAGATATGGAACATACTTTCCGTTACGGTTCGACTATCTGGATACGATGGGGGGCGGTAACCTGTCTCTTCAGTGCCATCCGCAGACTGAGTACATACAAAATCATTTCGGAGAAATGATTACCCAGGACGAAACCTACTACATTCTGGATGCAGAGCCGGATGCCAGGGTTTATCTCGGATTCCGGGAAGGAATCGATCCGGCTGAATTTGAATCAGAATTGAATCGTTCGCATGAAAAGGGTGTATTTTTTGATGCCGATCATTATGTTCAGTCATTCCCGGCCTCCAGACACGATCTGTTTCTCATTCCGGCCGGTACCATACACTGTTCAGGGAAAAATAATCTGGTACTGGAAATCAGCAACACACCCTATATTTACACCTTCAAGATGTACGACTGGCAGAGGCTGGATCTGGACGGGAAACCACGTCCGATCAACATAGACCGTGCAATGGAGAATCTCGATTTTAGACGCAGCGGCCGGATGGTTTCAGATGAACTGATCAGTAAACCGAAAGTGATTTCAGACAGTAACGACGTACGCATGCTTGACCTTCCGACGCATCAAAGTCATCAGTACGGGGTACACAGGCTTGAAATTGTGAGCTCTGTAAAGGTGAATACGGAAGGGAAGTTCCAGGTAATTAATTTGGTTGAAGGTAAGGCTGTAAAAATTTTAGCCGGCAACAGGCAACTACAGCTGAATTTTGCGGAGACCATGATTATTCCGGCTGCAACAGGGGAATATATGATTGTAAATGAAGATGACAGCCCGGCCTTTATTATCAAAGCCTTTATGAAATGAATAAGATCATGAAAAACGGCCATCCGCTATATCTTACTATTATTACCCTGATTGCAGCCGCAGGTGGTTTTCTGTTTGGTTTTGATATGGCCGTGATCTCCGGAGCTATTACCTTTGTACAGGCACAGTTTGATCTGACAGCCGTACAGGAAGGCTGGTTCGTTTCTTCTGCATTGATTGGCTGTATTTTGGGGGTGATTGTCTCCGGTGAAATGAGTGATCGTATTGGGAGAAAGCCCGCCTTGATCGCATCTGCGGCCCTGTTTTTACTTTCTGCGATCGGAACGGCAGCAGCGCCGGGATTTGCACTCCTGGTATCCGCAAGGCTGCTGGGCGGCATGGCTGTCGGGATTGCCTCTAATGTAGTACCGCTATACATATCGGAAATTGCTCCGGCACATATCCGGGGAAGGCTGGTGACCTGCTATCAGCTTGCTGTAACTGTAGGAATTCTTGTTGCATATATCTCCAACGCATGGCTGCTGAACCTATCGGAATCAGCTTCAGGCTTTTTGACAGAAGGTTTGTTTGGATTCATTCTTATCGATGAGACCTGGAGGGCTATGTTTGGAATAGAAGCTCTTCCTGCGATCATATTTTTAACCGGCCTGCTTATTATTCCCGAAAGCCCGCGATGGCTGATGCAAAAAAACAGGCACAATGAAGCAGAATCTGTACTCACCAAATTTGTTGGCAGCATCGATGCTCAAAAGAGTTTATCGGAAATCAGGGAGACCCTTATGGAAGTACAGGGCTCGTACAGAGAACTGTTCAAGCCGGGTCTTCGGGTAGCTCTTATGATTGGAATTTTACTACCGGTTTTTTCACAGTTTAGTGGAATCAATGCCATTATTTATTATGGTCCTCGGATATTAAATGAGGCGGGGGTTGAGCTGAGTAGTGCCATGCACAGCCAGGTGTTACTCGGTTTTGCAAACATGATCTTTACTTTTATCGCGGTCTGGAAAGTTGACAGCCTGGGTAGGAGGCCGCTCTATCTTGTTGGAACGGCCGGCGCCATGATTTGTCTCGTTATTACAGGCTATTTTTTCTATACCGGTGCCACAGGAAGTGTGTTTCTACTGGTAAGTGTAATAGCCTTCCTGGGTTTTTTCGCGTTTTCAATCGGCCCGCTTAAGTTTGTGATTGCATCCGAAATATTCCCGAACAGAATCCGGGGACGTGCTCTTGCACTCAGCATCATGGCCATGTGGATTGCTGATACAATTGTTGGCCAGATAACCCCGATTTTACTAGCTTCCGGCGGGGCTGCTTTTACTTTCTGGTTTTTTGCGTTTTTTTGCGGGATTGCCTTTCTGTTTATCTACAAAGCGGTGCCGGAAACAAAAGGAAAATCACTTGAAGAAATTCAGAAAATGTGGATCGAAGTGAAATCGAAATCTTAAAATGATATGATTCAGGCCTCATGAAAAAAACGTTCTGTTTGGCAATGATACTCTTTCTCGCAGCCGGTGCAGGCGATCCGGTTATGGCACAATCGGGCGGATATAATCAATATGTTGATCCAAATATCGGGTCGGCACATTCGCGATGGTTTTTTTACACGCCGGCTGCTCAGCCTTTCGGAATGGCCAAGCCGGCTCCTTCAACCAACGGCCAGTATGGGAATCGCTGGGGCTGGGAGGCAGTTGGCTATGATCCCCGGCACGAATCGATCGAAGGCTTTGTGAATTTTCATGAATTCCAGATTGGCGGCATCTCGCTCATGGCTGCAACGGGGGAACTTAAAACAACAGCCGGACTTCTTGAGGAACCGGATAACGGTTACCGGTCACGGTTTTCGAAAGAGACTGAAATAGCCGGGCCGGGTTACTATAGCGTTCATCTTGATGATTATGATATTACCGCAGAACTCACATCGACACCGCGGGTAGCCTTTCATCGTTATACCTTCCCGGCATCCGGCCAGTCACACATTATTATCGATGTGGGTAACAGGCAGGGAGAAAGTGGGGAAGTGGCTGATGCCTTCGTGCATAAAGTATCAGACAATGAAGTAGAAGGATTTGTGATTACCCTGCCATCGTATGTGAGGCATTATCAGCCGGGTGGGACCGTGGGAATGTATTTCGTAGCCAGATGGGATAAGAAAGCCAGCAGCTATGGCACTTTTGTTGGAGAAAACCGGAGGCCCGGAGCATCATCCGTACAGGGCAGGGGCTCCGGAATGTATGTAACATTTGAAACAGAGGAAAATGAATCGGTAACCGTAAAAGTGGGGCTATCCTATACCAGTATCGAAAATGCCCGATTGAATCTCGAAATCGAAGCTGCAGGCCTTGATTTTGATACAGCACGCCATCAGGCCGAAGAAAAATGGGAAGAAATGCTCGGCCGTGTTGCCGTGGAAGGGGGCTCCATTGAAAACAGGATCAAGTTTTATACCGGACTCTATCATGCCATTCTTGGCCGGGGGCTGGCAAATGATGTAAACGGGGCCTACCGGATGAACAACAGTCTGATTGGTGAAATACCTTCCGATGAAGACGGAAAATTGTTATACAATCATTACAATACGGATGCGGTTTGGGGAGCTTTCTGGAACCTGGGTACTCTGTGGGCTATGGCCTATCCTGATTATCTGAGCGAATTTATCAACACACAGCTTGATGTTTTCAAAGAGAGTGGCTGGCTCTCGGATGGAATCGCCACATCAAAATACGTTTCCGGGGTAGGTACCAATTTCACCGGGCAGTTTATCGCATCAGCCTGGAACAGGGGTATAAAAGGGATCGATCCCGAAACAGCTTGGGAAGCAGTTTATAAAAACGAAATGGGCTGGATGAACCGTCCGTTGGGTGCCGGTAAGGCCGATACAAAAGCATTTATCGAAAAAGGATATGTGCCCTTTGAATTTGATGATGAACACTATTCAAGCAGTTCGGCAAGGGCATCCCGGTTTTCTGCTTCTCATACCCTTGAATACAGTTTCAGCGCTTATGCTGCCGCTCAAATGGCAAGACAGCTTGGAAAATCAGATCATTATGCACGGTTTATGGAACTCTCCGAAGGATGGAAACTGCTCTATGATGAGGAAACGGGGTTTATAAGGCCGCGTGATCTGGACGGAAATTTTCTGGAAAATTTTGACCCTTCCGAACCATGGCGCGGGTTCCAGGAAGGAAATGCCTATCAGTACACCTTTTATGTACCTCATGATCCTGAGGGTTTGGTTTCTTTGATTGGAGAAGAGGTGTTTAGTGAACGACTGAACAGCCTGTTTGAACGAGCCGAGGAGGATGGCTTTTCAGGCGGTGAAACCATAGACGCATTTGCCGGGGTAGGAGGGGTTTATAATCATGGAAACCAGCCCAGCTTGCATATCTCATGGCTCTTTAATTATGCCGGTAAACCATGGCTGACCCAAAACTGGGTACGCAGGATTAGTAACGGGTTTTATGGCACAGATCCCGTTCATGGTTACGGGTACGGACAGGATGAAGACCAGGGGCAGCTCGGGGCATGGTTCGTACTGGCCGGTTTGGGATTGTTTGATGTAGCCGGCGGCAGCAGTTATGAACCAACACTGCAGGTAGCATTGCCTATGTTCGATCGCATAACTATCCAGCTTCATCCGGAACACTATCCCGGAAAGGAATTTGTGATTTCTGTTGAAGGTGACCCAACCGAACATTACTTCATCGAATCGGCAAGCCTGAACGGACAAGCACTGGAGTCATTTTATTTTCCGTGGCAAACATTTATCAACGGTGGGCACCTTCATTTTATGAGTTCTGACGAGCCGGTGAATGTTGGAGTCACACATTAATTTTCTTTGAATAAAAATCAATACACCATGAAACGATTAAACTATTTCATATTCCCGCTTATCATATTACTTTCATGTTCTGCTGATCAGAATAACAGTGGACTGTTTGAACAGATTCAGAACGACCCAAATATTCCTGTTGTAAAACAGAAAGCTCTCGAAATCATATCAACCGGATTTAATGCCGGCGACAGCTATTCAGAAGTATGGATTCGTGATTATAACACCTTTATTGAGCCTGCAATGGAAGTTCATGACCATGAGGTGATTAAAGAGAACCTTCGCATCTTCTTCAGGTTCCAGGCAGAGGATGGGGGAATTGTGGATGGTTTCAGACCATTTGTTGAAGGGGCGGGAGGTTATGATTATATCTACACCGATCTCGAACCCGATTTGATGGCCCATAAAAATACGGTGGAAACCGATCACGAGTCTTCCCTTATTCAAACGGTTTATAAATATATTAAAAGGTCGGGCGATACCACGTTTCTGGATGAGGTAATTGACGGTATCACAATCGCTGACAGATTGTTGCTGGCCGTTGATTTCCTGATGGAACACCGAATGAGCCAGGAATACGGTCTTATATGGGGCGCCACAACCGCCGACTGGGGTGATGTGCAGCCCGAACATGAATGGGGTGTATATTTAACCGAAGATACCCACTATGCTGTAGAAGTTTATGATAATGCCATGTTCGTGATAGCCTTGCAGAATCTTGCCGAACTCTTGCCAGATTATGGGGACTTCCTGGGTGATATTCATGATTTGATTTCTGCCAATATCATGGCCCATCTGTGGGATGAGGAAAATCGGCAGTTTGTGCCACACCGCTATCTTGACGGATCTCCTTTTCCTGACGATTTTAATGAGGATGAAATTTATCAGCATGGGGGTACGGCAGTTGCCATCGAAGCCGGATTACTAACCCGTGATCAGGTCTATGAAGCGTTGCAGCGCATGCGCGCGAATGTAGTGGCTGCAAATGCCGCTACCATCGGCTTAACCCTCTACCCTCCATATCCTGAAGGATTTTTCCTCAATCCGGGGATGTACCCTTACGGTTATCAGAATGGCGGCGACTGGACATGGTTTGGCGGGCGCATGATACAACAACTGATCCGATACGGCTTTGTAGAAGAAGCGTATGAAGAAGCACGGCCCATGTTCGATAGGGTAATTGAAAATGATGGGTTTTACGAATGGTACACCCCAGCGAATGAACCCATGGGGTCAGGCACATTCAGAGGATCGGCCGGGGTACTTTTTACCGCCATCGAAATGTTCGAAGAATGGGCTGAAAACCAGTAATAAAAAAATAAAATTAACGCGCCATGAGAATCCTCAAAAATACAGTACTACTATATATTTTGATGACCATTCCTGCTTTTCTTTATGCTTTAAATAGTGATAGAAATATATCTGAGGAGCTTGTAGAAAATGAAATTAAAATGATTTGGAGTATCGGGGAGAAAGATGGGTCAGCTAATGAATTTGCTCTTGCCCCGGATGGATTTGAAGATTTCAAGTATCAGGATTTTGGATTCGAGGATAAATTTTTTGTAGTTGGTTTTCACGATGTAAAGGAAGAAATCCCCTATGTTTTGCCGGGTCCGGTTGATACCTGGGGAGGCACATGGTCAACTTCAGGTTGGCGCAGTAACCAGATAACGATTCTGTTTTCTGTAGATGAGCTGCCAGATAACGGCGAATATACACTGTACATTGAGCTTGCGGATTTTGCGAAAGAATTTTTGCCTCTGATGAAAGTTTACATAAACAACCAGGAGCAGCGAATTGAACTTGAGGCGGAGGGATATGACCGGAAGTCTCAACGTTCGCCTTCGAAAACGGAACCCTTTGTAAGTGAAAATGCATTGCAAGGAGATGCTTCCGATGCCACTCCAATTACTGTTTCCATACCGGTTGAAGAGAATATTATCCAAAAAAACGGGAACAGGGTGACGATAACGGTTTTGGAAGGGTCATGGATTATGTTTGATCAGATACGCCTTGAAGGACCGGAATTAACAATCCGGCAGTCAGAGCGGCTTTTTATAAGAGAATCGCATCCGGCAGATTATCAGCTCGAAACAGAACAAGGCAATGTCCAGCCATTATTAATAAATGTTGAACACCTTACAGGAGAACCGGTTTTACGTGTAGAGCTGGATAGAGAACCCATTTTTGAAGAAACCGTGGAGATGGGGCAGTACGATTTTGAAGCTCCCATGCCGGCAGTATCTGAACCGGTTACGAGTGAATACAGGATTGTAGTTGATAACAAAGTTATTGAATCGGGTACGGTTGAACGTTCACCGCAAAAAATCCAAAACCTTCCTGGTTATGTTGATACACGTATGGGTGCCGCTCATGCAAGGTGGATGTATACCCCGGGGCCATGGATGCCATTCAGTATGGTAAAATTGAGTCCCATTAACCAAAATTCAGGATGGCAGGCCGGATATGATTCGATTTTTGAAAGTATCGGGACTTTCAGCCATATTCACGAATGGACGATGGCAGGCCTTGGGATATTTCCAACAAACGGCCCCCTGCAAACTCAAATTGGTGATGAGTTAAATCCGGATTCCGGCTATCGCTCACGGATCGATAAAAAAAGCGAGGAAGCCCCCATCGGGTATTACAAAGCTCACCTGACTGATTATGACATCACAGCAGAACTGACAGCAACGACAAGAAGCGGCCTGCTGAGATTTACCTTTCCCGAAGAACGCGACAGTGCGCGTGTGCTGATTGATCTCCATATTCCTGCTGAGTACGATTATGTACTGAAGGAAGTTGATGTAAGAAAAGTTTCAGACCACAGGCTGGAGGGTTATTCCGATCAGTATTCGGGAGGTGTCTGGAGCCAGGATGCAGATCAGGATTATACCGTTCATTTTGTGATAGAGTTCGATCAGCCGATACTTTCAATGGGAGGTTGGGTTGAGGATGAGTTGTTTGAGGGTGAACATCTTTATGCAAAAGATATCAAAGACGCCGGCCTGATTGTCTATTTTGATCAAAAAGAGAATGCTGTTGTGCAGATTCGCACGGGAATCAGTCTGGTGAGCATTGAAAACGCTTCTGAGAATCTAAAAACCGAGATGAGCGAGCCATTTGGCTGGGATTTTGATGCAGTGAGGCAAAACCAGGTGGACACGTGGAGCGAGCTAATGGGCAGAGTACTCATCAGCACAAACAACCGGCTGGAAAAAAAGAGGTTTTATAACACGGTTTATCGATCCATCAGCAGCCGTAATACCTGGAGTGATGTGAATGGCGAGTGGCGCGGAACAGATGGAACTGTTCACCGGCTGATGAATCCGGATCATGTTGCACTGGGATGTGATGCTTTTTGGAATACATTCTGGAACCTGAACCAGATGTGGAACCTGATAACACCGGAATGGAGCAGCCGGTGGGTGAATTCCCAGTTGGCCATGTACGATGCCTACGGATGGCTTGCCAAGGGGCCGGCCGGAATGAATTTTGTTCCGGTGATGGTTGCTGAGCATGAAATTCCTCTGATTGTAGGAGCCTATCAGATGGGAATCCGGGATTTTGATGCCGAAAAAGCCCTGGAAGCAGCCGTAAAAATGCAGACGACTCCTGCTCAAAAAGTTCATAATGGATTTGCAGGGAACAGAGACCTTGAAGCCTATCTTCAGTATCAATATGTTCCATACGATCTCGGCCGGTTTTCTAACAGTTTGGAGTATTCATTTGATGACTGGACCGTTGGCCAGTTTGGAAAAGCGCTCGGAGACAGGGATGTCTATGAGATGTTTAATGATAGGGGTTACTGGTGGAAAAATGCCATTTCAGATACAGGGTTTGCCCACATGAGAGACAGCGATGGAAATTGGCTCGAAGATTTCGACCCTTTTGAATCCGGAGCAAACCGTCACTATGTTGAAGGAAATGCCTGGCAGCTCACCCATTTTGTTCCGCAGGATGTACCCGCTCTCATTGAGTATGTCGGAAAAAGCAGGTTTATCGAAAACCTGGAATGGGGCTTTGAAACCAGTTATTCACAACGGTTCAATGCCTTGAACGACCAATACTGGGAAATTGCTGTGGACCAGGGAAATCAGCAGTCGATGCAGTTTGCATTTCTTTTTAACTGGGCGGGTAAACCGTGGCTGACACAAAAATGGAGTCGTGCTGTTATGGACAAATTTTACGGTTTTGGAGTTGAAAATGCCTACCTGGGTGATGAAGACCAGGGGCAGCTGAGTGCATGGTTTGTGATGGCGGCCATCGGACTATTTCAGACTGACGGTGGCACGCGTGTAAACCCAATCTATGAAATTGCAAGCCCGTTATATGAAAGAGTGGAAATTAATTTGGGCGGAAGGTACAACCGCGGTGAAATATTTGTGATTGAGGCTAAAAACGCATCGAGAAAAAACAAATATGTGCAAAGTGCAATGCTAAACGGTACAGAATTATCAACGTTTTATTTCGATGCTTATGAGTTGCTGAATGGAGGAGAGCTTATTCTTGAAATGGGGCCTGAGCCAAATAAAAACTGGGGGCTCATGAATCATGATTGAAATTTTGCCTCAGATTATTCCAGTAAAATTACTAAAAGCAAAAAAATTTAAGATGAAAATCACCGGAATTATTCTGTTATTCTTAATCTTGCCGGTTTTTCTATTTGCCGAAAATGGTTTAGAGATTAAATCAGATGTGAAGACTGCATATTTTGTTGATGTTGATGATTTGCTGTTGTCCGGCTACAGCCAAAAGATCAGCGGTACCGATTTTTTCTACCGAACGGCCATACCCGGGTTTAGGGAGACAATGATTGTACGGGCAACAGATGGCAACTGGTCGATGGAATGGGAGACAGACACGGTGCCGGAACAGATCGAAACAGATTATGTCTCTTTTGTGTGGGCCGCAAACCTGGATGCAACCGACCGGCCGGTGCCTATGACTCTTACCTTAAATGGGCATCAAGAAGTCCGGTTTTATTTAACACGCGACAGGGAATGGAAAGTGCAAAACGAGGCAGGTACCTCTCTTTGGTTTATGGAAAATATTACTGATCCGAATGAAGATTATTACGGATTTATGGTTTTGCAGGTACCTGCAGAAAACCTTGTTCCGGGAGAGCCTCTAAGGCTTAAAGTTACCGGGGGACGGGAACAATCAAATGCCTGGTATATGACTGTGAAAACACCGGTCAGAGAGCAAATGAGTGTGTATTCTGATCCGGCACTTTTCATGGAAAGTGGAAAGATGTTTCAGCCCCTTACAATCGATCTTATCTATTTGGGCAATCCGGGTAATGCTTTTCTTAAAATTGGTGCAGAGATTGAAAAAGAAGTCAATCTGATATTTGGATACAACAGATTTACAGCCAGGAGCCCGCAGGTGAATATAGATACACCTGCTGAAGCTGTACTGGAGGCTGCTGGCCGAAAAATTGTGACGGAGGCACTTATCAAGCCTGTGAGAAGATGGAAAATGCATTTTGTGCAAAATACCCACACTGATATTGGATATACACGCCCTCAGACAGAAATTATGAGCGATCTGATCCGCCATCTCGACCTGGCGCTGGATTATGCAGATGAAACGGATCATTTTCCTGATGATTCCAGGTTCCGGTGGACAGCCGAAAACACGTGGGCCGTTGATCAGTTCCTGAAAAACAGAACAGCTGAACAAATTGACCGGCTCAGGCGAAGGGTAGAAGAGGGAAGAATTGAGCTGACCGGGATGTACCTGAACTTTGATGAGTTGCCTGATGAACAGTCACTTGCAAGGTCTCTTGAACCCATTGACCGGATTCGTTCTCACGGTTTTGAGATTCAGGCAGCCATGCAGAATGACGTGAATGGCATAGGCTGGGCATTTAGTGATTATTTCTCTTCTCTGGGTGTAAAATATCTGAATATGGGTACACACGGGCATAAAGCACTCATCGCATTTGATTACCCAACGGCGTTTTGGTGGGAATCACCCTCGGGTAACCGGATGCTTGCATTTCGTGCCGAGCACTATCATACAGGAAATACCCGTTTTCACATCAGCCGGGAAGATTTTGACTATTTCGAGAAAGAGCTGCTTTCGTACTTGAATGAATTGGCGGACCGCGGCTATCCTCATGACGTGATGATGATTCAGCATTCCGGCTACCTTACAGATAATTCACCCCCATCCATTCGCCCTGCTGAAATGATCCGGAAATGGAATGAAAAATATGAATGGCCAAAACTTCGCCTGTCAGTCATCAGCGATTTCTTTGAGGAAATTGAAGAGCTTCATGCCGGGGAACTGCCGGTTTATCGTGCTGCATGGCCCGACTGGTGGGTAGACGGATTCGGGTCGGGAGCCAGGGAGGTGGGGGCCACACGACAAGCCCATATGGATATCATAGCCGGGCAGGGACTCTTAAGCATGGCCCGGTTGCTGGGCCATGAACTGCCCGAGCACTCCGAACAGCAAATGGCTTTGTCGAATGATGCTCTTCTGTTTTACGGCGAACATACATTTGGCTCCCATGCCAGTGTGAGTGATCCCTACGGCAAAGGTACCAAGGAAATGAGGCGTTTAAAAGAATCGTTTGCATGGGAAGCTTCAAGGCGAACAAAACTTGTTCAGGAGGATGCATTTGGATTACTTCAGTCGCATTTTACGAATCTTGATAAAACCAGCATCGTTATATACAACACAACACTGCGAATCCGAAGCGGTATTTCACGAATATTTATTGATCACGAAACGGTACCGCGGGGTACACACATTCAGCTACGTGATGATAAAGGCCGGATACATCCTGCACAATTACTTGAAAATATTCACGGCGGTTCCTACTGGGCACTTCGGGTTGGTGAAATTCCGTCATTCGGGTTCAGGCAGTTTATTTTGGAACAAGTAGAGGATGGAATAAACCGATCTCTTCAGCCTGCCGGGCAACAGATATTTGAAAATGAATGGTACCGCCTTGAAATTGATCCGGGGCGGGGTGTTGTTACCGGTTTATTTGATAAAGAACTGGAAAAAGAGCTGACTGATGGAAATGCAGCGTGGGGATTTGGTCAATTCATATATGAACGTCTTGGAAACCGCGTAGAATTGGATCAGTATTACCTTGAAACCTACGACCGGTATCCTTTGGAATCAGTCCGGTTTGATGGTTACCAAAAAGGAGATATCTGGGATACAATCCGATTTACCGGCAATACGATAGCTGCCATTGGCGATGATGGTTTCAGCCTGGAAATCAAGATGCATCATGCCGACAAGCAGCTTGATTTTACCTACAACATCCGGAAAAAACCGGTTATAGATCCCGAGAGTATCTATGTCTCCTTTCCTTTTGCTCTTGATGGCGGAGAAATCTTTTTTGATGTGCCGGGAGGTATGATACAGGCTGGAATACATCAGATTCCGGGCTCATCGAATGACTGGAATATGGTGCAAAATGTTGCCGTGGTCAGGAATCATGACGCTCAAATCATTTTGAGCAGCCATGAAGCCCCGCTCATGCAAATGGGGAATATCAATACAGGAAGGTTTAATGCAGGCGCTGTCCCGGATTTCCCGCATATCTATGGATGGCCGATGAATAACTATTGGGTAACCAATTTTAATGCCGATCAAAAAGGAGAATTCGAATGGACGTATAACATCACTTCCGGCAATAGTGTGAATAACAGTGACGCGATGATATTTGCAATGAATAACCGTCAGATTCTTGTGTCAAGACTTATTGCCGGGATGTCTGGCAGTGATGCGGTGCCGGTTAACAGGTCATTGCTTGATGTATTTCCGGACCATATTCATGTTGTCACTGTAAAACCAAAGGAAAATGGCAAAATACTGTTTCACTTGCGTGAAACGGATGGAAGGCACACAACCATCCAGTCGTTGTTTGGTGATGAGATAACTGTATGGGAAACAGATGTGAACGGAAACAGGATTTATCCACATCCTGTTCAATCGGGCGAATTTCAACCTTATGAAGTCAGGTTTTTTGAGGTTGAGGTGAAATGATTGAAGTTTTAAACATCTGCTGATTTCTGGTTATTTGTATTAAGAATCTTATTCTGCTATAATTTTTATTCAGTTTCTTCGTCAGTATAGTTGATGAATGATTACATGACAAGGTTAACAGGATGTTGTTGGCAACTCACATATTTAATAACAGGGATCGGATCACCATCATGATAATAATGATGCTACTGATCCCGGCGTGTACAGATTTATCCGGTACAGAAGATGCAGATACAAGAGTAATCGACTACCAATGGCCCCGCGAATATTACCAGGCGGTATGGGGCAGCTCGCCTGATGATATATTTGTGGTTGGATCAAATGCAACCATTGTACACTACAATGGTGAAGAATGGAGGGTCATGGAAAATCCGGCGACCCTGAGGTTAAATGGTGTTTGGGGCAGTTCAGCAGACAATGTCTTCGCCGTTGGGGAAGGTGGTCAGATAATTCATTACGATGGGAGCCAATGGACAGAATCCCCGGCCCATATTACAAGCAGGCTTCAGGATATATGGGGAACAGCTCCCAATCATATTTTTGCAGTTGGTGCCGCCGGAACCGTACTCTTTTTTAACGGAGATTTCTGGACCAGGGTCGACACCCCGATAAGCGATGAGATTTACAGTATTTGGGGCACCTCGGCAGAAAATATTTATGCTGTTTCTTCAGGTGGTAGCGTGCTCAAATATAATGGCAATGAATGGAAGGTGATCACGAGCGGATGGCCCACCTTTTTTAAAATATGGGGCACTTCCGATCAGAATATTTTTGCAGTCGGTTCCGGTGGAACCGTCGTTCATTACGACGGTATCGAATGGCAAAAAATGCTGAGTTCTACAGATAAAGGATTATATGGCGTGTGGGGAAACTCCCCTGATAATATAACGGCAGTAGGTATTGAGGGCACAATTGTTCAGTACAACGGAAAAGACTGGCGGAAACAAGTCAGTATTACCCCCGAAAATTATACAGATATCTGGGGTATGAGAGAAACCGTAATTCTTGTCGGCGGATTTGGTACTATAATAAAACAGTGAAGCATTTCAAATTTGCAGCAACCGAGCCCCAATCAACTCGTAAATGGGTGCAAGGTTAATCCCCAATAAAATAACTTTCTTTTTCTGTTTTGTACATTGTGCGTCAATTTTTATGTTGAGTGTAGGTTAAACTTCTTTGACACACACGTTCCTGAGAATTACCTTTTAGGATGGGCAGTCCGCAACCCTTAACCGTATTCAGCATCTTATGCCCCGCACTCTGCACAAATGCTAATCAACACAGAACCAACTATTTAATCTTGTCAAATCATGCCATTGAAAATAATACTGATGCCATCCATTTTTGTTTTACTATTCCTATCCTGCCAGGAAGCTGAACATGAACAACGAATTATGACTGTAAATGGCGCCATTTTTTCTTCCGATTTGGGTGTTACACTGATTCATGAGCATGTGCTTGTGGATTGGATCGGTGCAGACAGTACCGGCTACCACCGCTGGGACCGTGCGGACGTTGCAGAGCGGGTACTTCCCTATTTAATGGAGGCTGCCGGGCGCGGTGTGGATGCCATAGGTGAATTTACGCCTGCCTATCTTGGCAGGGACCCTTTTATTCTGCTTGAACTCTCACGGCGTACCGGTATGTACTTGATAACAAATACCGGGTTCTATGGGGCGGTGGATAACCGGTTTATACCTGCTTATGCATACGATGAAACCTCAGCGGAAATCGCGGCACGCTGGATTGATGAATTTCACAATGGAATTGACGGAAGCGGAGTGCGCCCCGGTTTTATGAAAATTTCTGTGGCAGAACACAGTGAACTTTCTCCTTTGCACCAGAAAATAGTTGAAGCGGCTGCCATGACTCATATTGAGACGGGAATGACTATTTTCTCACATACTATTGGTGATATTCCCGCTTTGGCACAAATTGAATTGTTGGAGCAGCTGGGGCTGAAACCTTCGTCATGGGTCTGGACTCATGCCCAAACCGGTACAATAGAAGCGAATATAAGGCTGGCGGAAAAAGGAGCATGGATTTCACTTGATAACGTCATGTTCGATCCGTCTCGTGATGAAGGCCAAGAAGGCAGTATTGACTGGTATAAGGATCGAATTATTGCTTTACGTGACGCCGGACATCTTAACAAAATACTGATTTCACATGATGCCGGCTGGTATGATGTTGGTGAGCCGAATGGCGGGGGTTATCGCGGATATACGGACATTTTTGACTTTCTCATATCACGGCTTTTAGAGAGTGGTTTAACGGATGAAGAAATCGAACAATTGCTTGTTAAAAACCCTGCTAATGTGTTCAGCCTGAGGATAAGAAGTGCCAAATAGATAGAAAGTTTTTCCCCGTTTATTTCCATACTTATGTGGCAAAAGTGAAAATTCGTCTGCCGGGCAAGATTTGTTCACCTGATTTGTACACTTAAAAAAGATGGGTTTTAGTCGTATTAATTGCATACAAAAAGATTGCTCAACAATTCAGTATAGGAGCGAAATAATTTTAAAAAAAAATACCAAAAATTCATCACAAATTAACAAATAATTCAGGATAAATTTGTCCAAAATATTGTAAAAAACGCCGTTTATAATCAAAAAAAACGCGTTTTTGATGAGAGTTTTTTTATTTTGCCTGTATGTAAAATTTTTAACTGAGAGGGGACAAATTTATGTCAGACGAATCATTACGCGACTACTTTTCGCGCCCGAGAATCGGGCTTTTTTTAGGTCCTGTAATTTTTGCCATCATGATAGCCGTACCAACGCCACAGGCGCTTGAACCGGCAGCATGGAATGTGGCAGCTGTAGGAATATTAATGGCAATATGGTGGGTTACAGAAGCAATTCCGATACCCGCGACGGCACTTTTACCCATTGTACTTTTTCCGGTTATGGATGTGGGCTCGATTGCTTCAGCCACACAGCCATTCGCAAACCCGCTTATCTATCTATTTATGGGTGGGTTTATTATCGCATTGGCGATGGAACGTACCAATTTGCACAAACGCATTGCCCTAAACATCGTAATGCTGGTAGGAACAAAGCCAAAATCGATTATCATAGGCTTTATGATTTCTGCAGGTTTTCTAAGTATGTGGGTAAGCAATACGGCAACAGCCATGATGATGCTGCCGATAGCGCTGTCTATAATTGGCCTTGTTGAAACAACCGAGGACATGGAGGGTGCCGATCTGCAAACTAATTTTGCAATAGTGATGCTTCTGGGATTGGCATACGCCTGTAATATTGGTGGAATCGCAACATTGATCGGAACACCCCCGAACGCGTTGATGGCTGGTTATATGCTCGAAACATACGGTGTGGATATTGGGTTTGGCCAATGGATGATGGTTGGATTGCCTCTTGTCATCGTTTCACTGCCACTGGTATATGTAATGCTAACCCGATTGGTATTCCCGATTAAACTGAAAATTATCCCGGGCGGTTACGGCCTCATAAAGGAACAACTTGAGAAATCAGGAAAAATGTCACGCCCGGAAAAAATGGTTGCCACTGTATTTGTAATGACCGCAACTCTATGGGTTACAAGGCCATTACTTGAACCCTATATCCCAAATATTTCGGATACAGGAATCGCGATATTTGGCGCTTTATTGATGTTTTTGTTGCCGGTCAACTTTAAAAGACTCCGGTTTGTTCTTACATGGGAAGATGCGAAACAGTTGCCCTGGGAAGTTCTCATCCTTTTCGGTGGTGGTCTTAGCCTGGCAGCCGCAATTACTTCTACGGGCCTTGCAGAGTGGATTGGTCAATCTCTACAGATACTCGATTTTCTGCCGATTATCCTTCTTGTGACGCTTTCGCTTCTGGTGATCATTTTCCTCACTGAAGTAACAAGTAACACAGCCACCGCTGCTGCATTCCTGCCTATTCTCGCATCTGTAGCCATTGCAATGGGGTACGATCCGTTACTGTTGGTTATTCCTGCAGCCATAGGTGCAAGCTGTGCATTTATGCTGCCGGTAGCTACTCCTCCAAATGCAATCGTATTTGGAAGCGGACTTGTTACGATCCCTCAAATGGCAAGAGCAGGCTTTATCTTTAACCTCGCTATGGTTGTTGTGATCACAGGGGTTCTATATCTGCTGGTAGGCTATGTATTTGGAGTGACTATTTGATGAAATCCGGGAGTATTTCTTGCGGGCTTAACCCCCGGTAGATTGACTCCCGTATTTGTCATAAAGAATTTTAAGTTCGTCAAATGAAATGCCAAGCAAATTCATATCCCTGAAAAAAACAGGCAGTTTTTCACTGATAAATTCTGTACGCTTTAATTCCAGTACTTTTTGATAAGCATTCTCGCTCACAAAATATCCGATACCGCGCTGATTGAAAAGTATTTCTTTTTCCTGTAAGTAATGAAATGCCCGCATGGCTGTATTCGGATTAACTTCCATTTTCACAGCTATCTCACGAACGGAAGGAATCCTGTCATCGGGAGTCCATTTTTTTTCCAGGATTCGGCTGCAGAAGAAATCGATAATCTGCAGGTAAATGGGTTGTTTCTCACTAAAGTCCATTACGCTACCTGCTTGTTCTTTAGTTGCAGATAGCCGAATAATAGAAAAGTGACTATCAATATAGTTCCTATAAAATAAGTCAGAATAGATTGCCAGTTTGCTGCTGACTCAAGAAGTTGATATTCAATAGAAAAATCATCGGTAATCATCATGAATGTAAGAATCAGTCCGCCGATGGCAATAGTGAAAAACAGGCCAATAAAAATAGAAATGATCACCAAAAGTGTTTTCAAAAAATTATTTTTTTTGAAGTAGATGGCTCCCAGCAAAAAGATGCTATGATAAAAAAAGTAACCCGCAAAACGTTGAAGATTATCAGCTTCAAATGGGTTGAAAAACCGGAAATAATCCCATATACCTAATTTAAATGCTGATATCGATTCAACAAGGATACCAAGCAGGAAAATTGCAGCAACGGCTGCAAGGGTATATGCGACAGATGAAATAAACCATGCTGCAGTGAATTTTTCGAGTGTTGAGGCCGGGAGTGTTAGAAATTGAAAGGCAGTGGCCGGTGAATGCAATTCGAAAAAAATTCTGCTGGTTAGTACGAGTCCGCCAACGGTATAGAAAAACATAGCGGTGCCTTCCATCATTTTGAAACCTAAGAGTTCAATAGGGGTGTCTATGAACAGAACCGGTAACATCCACAAGGAAAAAATAAGGCCAGCAGCACCCAAAATACCTACAATCCAGTTTTTCTGATTTAGAATAAAAAACCGCTTTAATACCAGAAAAAATCTTTCAATTGAGAACGATGATGAGAATTGATTCGGGTCTCTCATACCACTTCCTCTCTGAATTGCTGATGAATCACATCGCCTTTATGGATGATACCGTTAAATAGCAGTTCCAGGTCAATTTGTGTTTCTTTTGACCCCGGCTTTTTTGGGAGAATGGCAGATTTACCCCCGAAAATTTCCTCGCTGTAGAGAACAAAACGGTTATCATCATCGGCAATCTTTTCAAAGCTCAGTTTTTCTGCGATAGACTCTATACCCTCATGAAAAATGATGTTGCCGTCGTTTAAAACGGTAAGGTGATCAATCATGGTTTCGAGATCGCGTACCTGGTGGGTAGAAATAACCACGCACCGTTCTGAATGATCGGTGGCGGCCATAATTTTTCGGAACTGGCTTTTTGAAGGAATATCGAGGCCATTGGTAGGTTCATCCATCAACAGAAGACTTGCATTTGTTGCAAGTGAAAATGCAATCAGGAATTTTTTTCGCTGACCATAAGAAAGTTCATTCAGATTCTTGTCGGGTTCAACCAGAAATTCCCTGAGGGCCTGATGCATATAATCAACATTGAATCCGGGATAAAAAGGAGTGTGAATATTTACGTAAGATTCGGCTGTAACGGAAGGTAGATCAAATTGCTCAGGAAGAACAAAAAGGTCGCTCAGTGTTTCCGGATAACGCTTTCGGGATGATTTCCCTGATATTTTACAGCTTCCGGTTTTGGGAAACAGCATGCCCGAGATATGATTCAGTAACGTGGTTTTTCCTGCACCGTTCAGTCCAAACAAGCCGTATATGAAGCCGGTCTGTAATTCAAGATTCAAATTATCAAATAACAGCTGATTTTTTTTGAAAGCAAAAGACAGATTATGTATGGATACCATATATGCGATTTTAATTATTTACTGTACCAGTATACTAATACAGTAACTCAAAATCAACCTTCTTTATTTCAAATGATTCTGCTACAAATTTTTTGGACCATAGCAAAAAAGTGCAGGGTAGGTGTGCCGGACCTGAAGACCGGCATTGAAACAACAAACCGATGCCGGATGCATCAGGATGGCATAGAGAAATCAGTTCTAAAGGATACTTCAGTCACCCGCCTTCGGCCATTTCAGATCTATCCCCATCGGGATACCTTTGGCAAACTTCTTTGCAGAACTTTTAAATTTACGTACTTAGTTTGACCAGGGCGGGGTTATACCATTCATTCGTGCATAACTGATAAGCTGCCCGGTGTGCTCGTTAAGATGAGTCATCATAAAAAATAATGCGGCCCAGTTTTCTGTTTCACTCCCGTATAAAACAGCAGGATGTGTAAGAGTTTCATCAGTAAGGGTATCTAAGAATTCGATTACATGGGTAATGGAATTTTTAAACTCTTCAATGACTTCATCCTTATTTTGAATTTGATCAATGTCTGTTAAATCGATGGTCTCCGGGATTTCAATACCCAGCCAGCCAGAGGGAATCGAGTAATTGTATCGAATAATATGCGTCAGTACGCCCGCTACGGTCATGGCTACACCATCCGGCGACCAGCTATAGGTTTCCTCGGGAAATTCTTCTGCCAGCATAAGTAGTTTATTGGTTGCCAGCTGAAAATGGACTTCTACACGATTGAGATAGGAATCGGTTTGTATTTGAGCAGAAGTTGTTGCAGGAAAACTAAAAAGAATCAGGAGTAAGAAACCTGCTGGTAGTGCTGAAATAATTTTCATAATAAATCAGATTAAGTGTTATGGAATATAAAATATTGTTTAATTATGTAGTGGAATTAAAATAACATCCTCAAAATCCAGTTCAATCGTATCAAGGATGGGCTCTGCTATTTCAATGATTTCGTCCTCTGAATATTCATCAAGCCCCTCCAGTTCAACGTAAAGGATGTCGTTTAAATCATCGATTGTATAACGGGCGTCTGTTGATTCGAAACTCTCTTTTAAAACGTTCACCAGGTAATTCACATCTTTTTGCCACTCTTCAAATTCAGATTCGTTACTTTCTTCCATCTTTTTTATTCTTTAATAAGGTTTTAAGATTTCTGGAAAATATGAATCCATCCATCAAAAAGTTAGCAGAGATTGCTCAAAAAGAGTCGAGAACAATTATCGGCCTAATGTCAGGAACTTCACTCGATGGTCTTGATATCGCGCTGTGCAGGATTACAGGTTCAGGAAACCGGACACAGGTTGCTGTCGAAAAATTTGTAACCAAAGTTTATGGTGATGAGACACGTAATCATCTTCGAGAGATATCATCGGTTGAGATTGTGAAGTTAGCTGAAATTTGCAGGCAGCATACCTGGCTGGCTGGCCTTCATGGAGAATACATACTCGAAGCGCTGGATAACTGGAATGTAAAACCGGATCTGGTGGATTGCATCGCAAGCCACGGACAGACTATCTATCACCTGCCCGCACGTGATCAGAATCATCCGTATCAAAAACCCAACAGTACGCTTCAAATAGCAGATGGAGACCATATTGCCAGGAAAACAGGGATCATCACGATCAGTGATTTCCGTCAGAAACACACGGCTTTTGGCGGAGAGGGCGCTCCCATGGCGGGATTTGTGGATACCCTGCTCTTTGCCCGTGAAAATGAGACACGAATCCTGTTGAATATTGGCGGAATAGGAAATTTTACCCTTGTTCCCGCAAAAAATAATCCGGATCAGCAATCATTCACCACCGACACGGGTCCAGGCAACACCCTGATCGATAAACTTTCACAGGCATATTTCAACGTGCCGTTTGACGAAAATGCAAAGATTGCAAGGACAGGTTCCGTAAGTGATCATTTACTTAGAATTTTGCTCGCTGATAACTGGTTTACATCATCGAAAACAAAAACCACAGGGCCTGAATACTTCAGCCTGGAATGGCTTCGGGCTAAGTGCAGAGAAGCAGGTATTGACCTGGATACAATCAAACCGGAAGATCTGATACGAACGGTTACCGAACTTTCTGCACAGACAATTGCAGCCAGTATTAAAACACATCTCGGTGGAGAAACAGGTATTATTTTCGTGAGCGGAGGGGGAGCACATAACCCATTGCTGATGGAACGAATCTCCGATCGTCTTCCTGACAGCCCGGTCAAAAATTTTTCAGAGCTTGGCATCGATCCCGATGCGAAAGAGGCTGTACTGTTTGCCGTTCTTGCTAATGAAATGCTGGCGGGGGATGGATTTACATTTTCAATAATGGACGGAAAAAAGAAAAAGGTAAATTTCGGGAAAATCTCTTTCCCCGTTTGATCTTTTGAGAGCTCTCTAAGCGTAATATTGTAGACCGGCTCGTGCCAAAGCCAAGCCAACGGTGCTGAGCCGGATAGGGAAAGTAATTGGAATAAGAAAGTACAACGGTTTCCCGGCCTGTGTGGTAAGGCACAAAGTTTTTTGGGTTTCTTTTGTCGGTTGCGGGTTATGCTGCAATCTGGTTTCTGAATGAGGTTTTTAAGTCGTTATGACTATAGTACGGATTCAAATACCGGCATGTGTTGTCAATCGAATAACCTGCTCATAAGCTTGAATCAGTTTTTTTCTGATTGGCATGGATCGCTCGAATATTCCCATCTGTTTTTCGAGATATGTTTTACGCCCTTCTTCGGTTTCTATTTTGACAGGCTCCAGTCCAAATTCCGAAGCATCATACGGGCTGGCCTGCATGTCCGTTTTTCGCGCTTCCACGGCATTGAGAAATGCTTCACGGATCAATTCACTTGAAATCCACGGATAGAGTTTATATGCCCACTTGTATAAGTCCATATTGGTGTGGATACAACCCGGCTGCTCCATATCAAGGAAAATATCCCTGCTAAGCTGATGCCTGTTCATAGGTCTGGCTTTTTCCGTAAAAAAACGAAACGCGTCAAAATGAGTGCAAATCAGCGGCCGTGACTCAACGAATTCAGCGATCTCTTCATCAGCAAGACGAAGCGGTATCTGGCCATGCCGAACTTCTCCGGCACGGTAAACCATTGCCCATTCATGCATTCCGAAACACCCAAAGAGTGGGTTTTTTACGGAGCTCTCTTTCAGTAATTCAAGAATCCACTGCAGCGATTTTAATCTCTTCTGAGGAAAAAAAACGGCATCAATATAAGCAATGCCATTTTCTATGGTAAACTCCGATATTTCGGGAAGGGCCGGATTACCATTAGTTTGGAGTTTTACACCCATTCCGGGTGACCAGCGTTTCAGGTGCGACGGTCGAAACGGATAATATTCAAACAGAAAATCCAGTACAGGGTCTTTCATATGCCGGGATCGTTTTTCAAGATATGGATCAAGAATACGGCCGAGTACCTCTTCATGATGATTCTTGAGTGCTGCCCACTCAGCTACACTGAGGTTGGATTCCTGTATTGATATTTCTTCGTAATTGTTTAACATTCGTATTAAGATATCATTCCTGTTTCAGGAATAACAGGTCATTCACTTATTATCCAAGCTGCATTGTTCATGATAAGAGAAGTAAAAGATTTTATTCTCCATCTTCGTCTGCATTACCAGTTTTTCATACTCTCGGGCGGATATCTCCTGGGCGGTTTGCTCGCAGACCAGATGGATACAGTTCAATTTTGGCTACAGTTTTTTAATGTTCATGTGCTTCTTTTTGGCGGCGCCACAGCTTTCAATTCATATTGGGATAAAGATGAAGGGCCTGTCGGAGGGCTAAAAAATCCTCCAAAAATGACGACTTGGATGCATAAGGCCTCACTTTTTTTTATGTTTGCCGGGTGGTTGTGGTCTTACACTGCTGGATGGGCATTTTTTATGATTTATGGCTTAAGCCTGTTGATGTTCTGGCTATATTCCACGCCTAACGCCCGATGGAAAGGCCATCCAATCCTCAGTCTTATTGCCATCGGTGTAAGTACAGGTGCAAATTCTGTATTGCTTGGTTTCTGGGCTGCAGGTGGCACTTTATCGGCGATTATTATTTTTGGTGCAGTAGGGGCATCTCTTGTTTTGCTTAGTTTATATCCTGTATCGCAGGTATATCAGTCCGGCGAAGATCGAAAACGGGGAGATTTTACTTTTTTTCTTAAGTATGGATTAACAGGGGTGAAAAGATATTTTCGGTTTAACTATTTGATCGGATTAATGATGCTCAGTTTATGCTTTGCCGCTTTTTATGAACTTCCGGCAGCGGCACTTTTCATCACAGGTTTATGTTCTTTTGTTATCATACACAGATATGTGTCCGGCTTGGAAGGTGCAGAAATTGAGTATCAAAAAGTGATGAAAATAAAATTTTTTGCATCGTTATCATTTGTAATATTCCTGATGCTTGCAAACAGCATCCGATATGAGTGGATCGGGCGCACATTTTTAAATAACTATTTTTAATTTTACTACAGACAATGACAGAAGTAAATGTCTCCTTTATCACAAGAAACATCGTTGAGAATGCATATACCTATTCGGAGTACAGGGAATTGGTAGATAATTTACTGAAGGATGGCAAAACTACGGGTGAGAATCATTCTGAGTCAATGATTCATCATACCAAAATGAGTGTTCACCGGATGAAACGGCTTGACAAGCAAACGGAATTGTTCATTGAATTGAAAAACCGTCTTATTGCAATAGAGCGGAACATGATTTGGCTTGTGCTTACTGAAGCCTGGTGCGGTGATGCCGGACAGGCGATACCGGTAATCCAGAAAATGGCAGATGAATCACCGAAAATTCAGATACGATATATCCTGCGTGATGAACACCTTGAAATAATGGACCGGTTTTTGACCAATGGCCGCAGCCGTTCAGTACCAAAATTGATTTGTCTTGATTCCCGTACACTGGAGGTGCTGGGGTCATGGGGCCCGCGGCCTGAAGTAGCTCAAATTATGTATAAACAGCTTAGAGACAGGGATGATATTTCAAACAGAGAAGCCGCGGAAACTCTCCATAAATGGTATGCTGACGACCACACGGTATCCATTCAGAAAGAGTTTATGCCACTGCTTGATCAGTGGGAATTTGCGGGTTAGAAACGGAATTTTCAGCCTCACCAATCTACTACATCATGTCTAATGACCTCCAATCTTTTTACAGGCACATTGCTCAAACGAGCGATGGACCTATGGGCTTGGAGATAGATCGGGCTGAAGAGTGCTTTCTTTATACCACCGACGGCAAACGCTATGTTGATCTGATTTCCGGTATTGCAGTAAGCAGTCTTGGCCACAGGCACCCTGCTGTTATCGATGCAATCAAGAAACAGGTTGACAAGCACCTTCACGTGATGGTTTACGGAGAATTTATCCAGTCACCGCAAAGCCGGTTAGCCAAACTTCTTTGTGACCAGCTTCCCGAAAAGCTTGATCGCGTTTATTTTGTAAACAGTGGCACCGAAGCCAATGAGGGAGCCATTAAACTTGCAAAAAAGTACACCGGCCGTCATAAGCTGGTGGCATTTCACAACAGCTATCACGGAGATACACACGGTTCATTAAGTGTAACCGGTCGCAATATTTATCGTGATCCGTATGAACCGTTATTGCCTGGCGTACATTTTATTGATTTTAATGATGCTGCCGGATTGAAGGAGATTGATGATTCAACAGCAGCCGTGATTATGGAACCCATCCAGGGCGAGGGAGGGATTATACCCGCGGAAAAAAATTGGCTTAAGGCTATCAGAAAAAGATGTGATGAAACGGGTACACTATTGATATTTGATGAAATACAGACCGGCTTTTTCAGGACAGGAAGCCTGTTTGCTTATCAATATTACGATGTTATACCTGATATTTTATGTCTTGCCAAAGCGATGGGCGGGGGGATGCCGATCGGGGCTTTTGTCTCTTCGAGTGAGATTTTTGAAGTTTTCAAGTATGAACCACCGCTCAATCACGTAACTACATTTGGCGGGCATCCGGTGAGTTGCGCGGCGGCACATGCCAATCTTAGAGTGCTGCTTTCCCAGGATTTTGCGGAAAAAGCCTTGGCAATCGAAAAAACCGCACGAAGAATATTAAAAGGCCACGGAATTGTTGAGCTGCGGGGCCGGGGTGCCATGCTCGGTTTGCAGCTGATGAATGCAGATCTGACCGCCAAAGTTGTGAAAGATTGTTTCAGTAAGGGGATTATACTTGGTTGGACTCTCCATTCCAATTCACTTATCCGGATTGCGCCGCCACTCATAATTGAATTGGAGCATTTACAGGAAATTTTTCAAAGAATTATGGAAGCCGTAATAAAACATGTAAACTAAGGCGGGATACCGGGATTGTTATTCTTTGCAGCTTTCCGCGATACGTTTCATTTGAGCACTCCCTTTAGCTATCTTTGCAACCTCTGTCCAGTAATGAAGAGAGGTCTGCAGAAGTGAACGCCCGGTGGATAGATCACCTTGTTTACAATAAGATTCTGCCTTTACTGCCCTTGCTTCTGCAATAAATGGACTGTAATTGCTATGTCCGATTGAATTCAGGATCTCCATTGTTGCTGTTGCAGCCTGCAAGGCATTGTCTGTCTCTTTCATGAGTAAAAATCTTCTAGCATGTAAAAGCTGTTCAACCACCGGTTGTATATCGCCCTGTGAAAGTCCGTCTGAAACGGTTTTATATTCATCAAGCAGATACCCGGCAGTTTCAGGATCTTTCCGTTCTATTGCCTGGTTTGCTGCATATAACAAAGATACCTGATGTATGATTGGAAAGCCCATCTCACGGGCTTCAGCCAGCATCCTTTCAATTTGATGTTGTGCTTCAACACTTCCAGGTTTGCGCTGTGCCAGGATTCTGAATCGCTGCAGGTCAATAAATGCCTGTGTTCGCTGCGGTACAGCGTCAGGTTCAAATTCCAGATAAGCTGAATACGCAGTTTCTGCAAAATCATCCATTCTAAGATCCATAGATGTTTGAAGTTTGCGAATCAGCCAAACCGGGGTTAAGGAGTGCCGGGGTTCAGCCTGAGTTCCGATATCCCACATTCGCTGAAATACAGGAAGAGCTTTATGTGGCTGCCCTGTAAAGGTATAAGCTCTGCCAAGGTCGTCGAGTACCACGGCATGATTAAAGCTGATCTCGCCATAAATTTTTTCAGCCAGCTCAAGGGTTTCTTCAATAATAGGTATCGATTCCAGTGCTCTGGCACTCTGGTATAAAGCATTTGCATAGATTCTTGCAGCGCTCATAATCTGTGGATGTTCTGTGCCTTGATGCAGGGTTTGTGTGAGATTCCATGCACGCTCAGCGGTTGAAAATCCCTCTTCATGAAGGCCGATATGATATTGAGCATCTTTAAGGAACAGAAGTGCATCAATACAGTTTGTATTGAGTTCCGTTTCTGAACAAGCCAGTTCAACTGCTTTTTCGGCGCTATTATGTGCACCATGAAAGTCGCCAAGAAGGCTTTTGGAGTCGTGTATAACCAGATAGAGGCTGCTGCGCAGGTCAGCTGTATTTTCAATCTGATCAAGATCACTAAGGGTCGATTCCGCAAGATTTAATCCTTCCTCAAAGGCCCCGAAAACATTTCTTGTAAACGCATAGGAGTAACGTATCTCAGCAGTTGTAAGTGCATCCAGTTCAACGCCTCCTTCAATAAGTTTAAGAGCTTGTTCCAGATGTTCAGCTGCCTGATTCATCTGGCTCAGACCAAAAAAACTTTTCCCGATTACGGCATGCATTTCAGCGGCAAGTGTTGGCTGGTCGGCAAGTTTTTCCTGCACCATATTGGCGCCTTGATGTAATAAATCCAGGGCGGTTGGAATTTCACCAGGCCGCACATGCGGATTTGCAGCCGTAATCATCTCAACCATGAACTCTTTCATCGCAACAGCCCGCTCGGATTCAGCCAGTCTCTGCTCGGCTTCAATCCGGGTTTGCTGAGATTGCCAAAGAATAATGGATATGGAAACAGAGAGTGTCAGAAATATGAGCAATGAAAGAAGGGCAGCAGTTTTATTTCGCTGTATAAATTTCTGCATTCGGTACTTCCTGGAATCTAAACGTGCCATCACCGGCTCATTGTTCAAATAGTTCTTCAGATCACGCCCAAACTGTTCAGCAGAGTCATAGCGGAGTTCTGGTTCAATACGCAGCGCAGTCATCACAATGTCATCCAGTTCTCTGCTCAGACGTGCCTGAATGATGCCGGCAGGTTTTTTTTCAGATTGTTTGAATAGTACGGAAGGCCTTTGAAGCGGATTTTCCTTCATGTAATTCAGCATTTTTACCTGTCTAAGTTCATCAAACAGGTAAGGCCTGCGGCCTGTCAGTAATTCATGAAGGATAAGCCCGAGAGAGTAGACATCAGATGCTGTATTGACGGGGCTTCCTTCCAGCTGTTCCGGTGAAGCATATTCCGGCGTCATCAATGCCTGATTTTCGCGGGTCAGCCTTTGTAAGGGGGCCGCTTCAAATTCCGGTGAAAAAGCTTTTGCAATGCCAAAATCCAGCAATTTTATTACACCATCATGAGTTACAAAAATGTTGGATGGTTTCAGATCCCTGTGAATCACAAGGTTTTTATGGGCATGTTGTACCGCATTACAGATTTGTAAAAAAAGACGAATCCGTTCTTCCAGGTTTAAATTGTTGGAATTGCAATATCTTGTAACAGGCATACCATCAACATATTCCATAATGAACCAGGGAATGCCATGCTCTGTAACTCCGGAATCGATGATCCTTGTGATGTTTGGGTGATCGAGAAGTGCAAGAAATTGCATTTCCTGTTTAAAGCGCTTTATAACAGCGGGATTGTAACCCGAAAAATGGATGAATTTTGCAGCGGCCTTCATTTTATACTGCCCGTCATCCCGCTCAGCAAGATAAACCGAACTCATCCCGCCGGTGTCGATCAGGTTTCGAATTGACCAAACTCCCAAATTTTTTGGAACAGGAGGTTCGATATAATCTGATATCCGGTCACTTAAATGGTCAAAATAATCAGATGCCTCATCTTCTGAACGTTTTAAATCAATCAAAAGGTCTTTTATCTCCTGTGTGAGTGAAAAGTTTTCAAGTTCAGCAGTGAAATCTTCCAGGTTCATTTCACCAATTGTATCATAAACCTCAAGCGCTATATCCCAGGCTTTTGCATCCATAAATCAGTTCAACAAAATGTTTTGAAAATAATTTAAAATTCCGTGATCCATTTCGAATCAAAATTTCGTCTGTTAAAATAAATCCCGAAGAGAATGTTTTCAATTGTTTAATGGTGAAATCAAAGAATATAAAGATCATACTTTATTTGATGCTACATGATTGATCGGGAGTGTCAGATTTGGTGTTAAGTGCAGAGCCGAATCAAAAAAATTGATATATGAAATGAAATTTTCGTTGATGATAAATAGAATTTGTGACATCTCTGAGAGTGGGAACTGACGGAACACCGATTCATCCTGTTACCACAAGAGGAGAATCCATTGTAATTCCAGATTAAATCAAAAATTACTGTTGGCACCAATTAGCCAAATAAGGTTAAAAAATCGTGAATTGATTACCTAAAATAAATAATCAGAAAACTATGAAAACAATCAGCAGTGAAAACCAAATAGCGCAAAATAGTTCACCTGGAGTTTCAGAAAAGGAAGTTTTTGGCACGGTTGACTGGGAAACCGGTGATCCAAAACCGATTCATGTGGTTACCTATGATCTCACCTGCTCACATGATCTGAACCGTCGCCGGCTACGACATACTTCGGAAAACTTTTCTTCTATTGCGGAATGTGGATTTAAAAAAACAACTGAAAAATGAAACGAATATCAGAAATAATCAGGTCGTATATCGCGGGAGTTTCACTAACAATCATAACACTTTTCTTTATCTCATGCGGTACTTACAGTAATGATACTGATGAAACAGACGGATTTAGAGATGGAATTTTAAACGAAATCAGGGATTTGTTAAGTGATGACATGATCAGTTCTATAGAAAATGATCTCGGTATGCCTATCCATCGTGGCGCATATCCTCCTGATTTAGACTTATTTTATGGAGAAGAATTCACAGCAGGCAGTCTTACGGTCGAAAAGGCACCGCAACTGCTTCACAGGTCAACTGTTGCCAGCGACCAAGGCAATAATGAACCGGGTACTGCCTGGGCCGACCGTACGTTCCGGTTTAGCAACCAGGATATGCAAAACTATACAATCCGTTTTGAAACACGTGCTACACGGTCCGACAACGAACCTGTAATTTCTGACAGAGCATTCATTATTGGCCAGGATAACCGCTTTACAATTTTTGTATATGTGGAAAGTGAAAGAGAGGAGGGTGTTGTAAAAAGCATTCGCATATTTTCTGGTATTCTAACAGATGGGGGAATATCCGAACCTTATAACAGTACATTCATGATTGATAACAGAGGGATAAGGGGGATTATACCGAATGGTACGGGCCGCTCATTTGTAGATGGAAAAGGAATTTCATTGCTTGCTGAATGGCCTGCAGGAAAAATCGCTGGCAAAGATTTTCAAAACAAGCCATGTGAATGCGATGAAATGTATGATCAGCACTGGTATGGTGCAGGCTCCGAAAATTCCGGAATCTGAGATTGATTTTTAGAGATGCTCTGAAACGGGGATAATGGTTCATGCTTTTCAATACAAACTTAAACAATAAATAACTTATACTTAATTACGATGAGAATTTTTTGGCAAATAATAAATCTTATATTTTTACTGACCGTGGTTTTTGCTTGTTCCGACAATGTAAATAATGCATCAGGCCCTGATGAAATATTTGGCTACATATCAGTAACTGTCACCGGTGCGATTGATGCAGTGCACGAATGCGACAACAATGCCAGTTGTGTGGTGAGTTTCGGTGAGGTAGTAACTGAAATAGGAAGTACAACGATCTATACATGGGGGATTGAAGCTGGAGATTATACCACGTTCCTGCCATTTAGTATTAATACGACATCCTTAAATTCGCCTGTCAGCAGGCCGGCACCCGGTACATATACCATTGGTTCAGGAACGGCCCCATCGTTTGAAGCCGGTTACAGCAATATCGAAGGCGGATTGAATGATGATTTTAGTTTTGAAACCACAGAAAGCGTAGGCGGTTCACTGGTCATTGAAACATCCACCAGTGATCGGGTAACCGGCAGTTTTGAATTTAATGCCATTCACATTGATGAAGGCGACAACAGAACGGTTACGATTACAGGAACTTTTGAGGCGGTGAGTGAGGATCTGTTAGCCGGCTTGTAAACTATATCAACTTGAGAAGAAACCGGAAGTAGTGATTACGAGAAGTGAAATGATGGTGATAGATTAGTCTATAAGCTCTTGGAATCAAACAGATTGCCAAATCTTTTCACATATCTACATCTGATCAGTCATAAAATACTTCAGCACGAAGTGGCAAATCCCATCAGGTTAGCCATTTTTTTAAATGGTTAATCAAGTACATGTAATAGATATTATTTTACTTAAATTCTTTTGAAAATAATTTTAAAAAAAATTCAGAAATATGATCTGAATTTCATTTTTTTTACGCGTATAAGTCATATGTTCAGCGACGAACTTTTTGATGAAACAAAAGGCAACAGATTATAAACCCAGAGAATAAAAAATTTGAGTTTTTATTCAGCCAATAACCAAATTTGAGATATAAATGAATAGAATGAAAAGATTCCACAGAATATACCTTTTAACCATGCTTTTTTCACTATCTGTATTATTTTCCTGTTCAGATAATGCATCCGGACCGGATGATGGCCCTTCCGGAAGGGGACAGGCTTCATTTACGATTACCGGAGATATTTCAGGGCAAAAAACCGGAATTGCTGAGTTTTACAGTTTTTCTGCATTCGGAGTACATTCATGGACAATCGATATATTTGATATTGGACCATCTACATTTGAACTTTCCTTTGTAAGGGTAGGTAATTCTCCGATTTCACGTCCGGCCCCCGGAAACTATTCTATTGGTTCAGATTTTCTGAATTCCAGCGGTTTTACCGCATTTTATACTCACGGAACCGGTAACAATGCAACTGAATATGCCCCATTATTTTCTGGTTTTTGCTCGGAGAATACAGAAGAAGGAGGCACACTTACCATTGAAAATTCTTCAGATGATCGTGTTAGCGGAAAGTTCGAATTTAAAGCCAGTGACTACGATTTTGATGAATCAGGTAATTGTGAGGTTCTCGGTACGATTACCGTGAAAGGAGAGTTTGATGCCAAAAGAACATCATTAAATTAACTTGACAAAGAATAATTACAGGCATACATTATATGTACAAAATATATGTAATATATGCCTGTACCCATTCACGGACGCGGAGCCGCTCACAATCCTGAAAACCGGTTTCATTCTACCCACCTTGAATATGAACCTGATGAAGTTACAGGCCGATTAGACCGTCCAAAAACAGTATTGATTCCCGATCATACTACTCAGATTATTTCA
>SKKO01000372.1 GCA_007123715.1 Balneolaceae bacterium
ATCGGCAGCCGATTCGATGGGGTAAGGAAGCGGTATATCCTCTGTTTCAGATCGGCCATTGTCACCTTCCTGCACCACAAAGCCACCTCCAATGGAGTAATAGGTCTCTTTAATAAGAGTTGTGTCATTCAGTTCACACACAAACCGGAGCGCGTTGGGATGGTAAGAAAGCATTTCGCCGTCTAAAAAATGGATCTGAGACTTGGGATCAAATAGGACTGTATATTTACCGGCCAGGTTTAGCTGTTTTCCGGTTTTGACACGGTTGACGCTTAAGTCAATTTGATTCACATCAAATGTAACCGGGTCGTAACCACTTAAACCGAGAATTAGTGCTATGTCCGTCCCGTGCCCTTTTCCGGTTTTTGCGAGTGAGCCAAACAGCTGAACTTCCAGCCTCTTGATCTTACCGCCTTTATCACCAATTACATCCAGAAATTTCAATGCGGCTTTCCAGGGACCTAGCGTGTGAGAACTACTGGGCCCCACACCAATTTTAAACATGTCCAGAACTGAGATGGACTCCATACTTCTATTCGCTGCCGGTCTTAGATTATTATGACAAAAGTTATTTTGAGAGAAGTGAAAGGTACTCAACCTCTGATTGTTTTAAAATAATTACGGATCACGTAAATCATCGATTCTAAAGTTCTGTATCCCAGATTTTATGAACGATCGTCCAATCGCCGTCAATTTTTAACAGGGATAAATGATCGGCAAAAATAACCCTCTCGTTTTCTACTCTTACCTTTACTACTGCCGTTTTTCCGTAATACTGTATATCAACAATGCCACCTTCAAATGCAGGATCATTCTCTGTTCGCGGTGGATTACTTCCTATCATACGAATAAACTGTTTTCTATCGATTCGCTAATACATATCATCTTCAAAGAAACCGGTCATGTGCCAGTCTTTATGAAAGTCAGTATCCAGTTTTTCTGTGTTTGAAAATGTAATCCCGTCCACATAAAGTTGCACTGCTGCCCGAATGGCGTCAACCTCTTCCTGATGTTCTGCCTGCAGGAATATCCCAGCCATACCAGATAAGCGGCGCACGTGAATCATCACTCCAGGGCGCCCCGTGGGTTGTGCCGTTACTACTTGAGGATGTGAACCAATATATGCAAAACAACTGCCCTTCACATCTGCTAACCCAATATCTAACCACTCATAAATCAAAATACTTAAAAAAATTCACCCCTCCACATACCCATCTGTTATCCAAAGCGACTCATCGAAGCTTTTTACCAGGTAATCGATTTCTTCTTTAGTTACCACGAGAGGTGGCGTGATCCAAAGGCCGAATTTATCACCCGGTACGTAGATGTTTTTTTCTTTCAAAAGGTAATCCGCAAGTAGTTTAACGGGGTTGTCGCTGTATTTTTGTCCGGCACTCCGAATCGGTTCTTTGGTTTCACGGTTCTTTACCAGTTCCAGAGTCCACATCAAACCTATTCCCCGTACTTCACCAACGGATGGATGTTTATCTCTAAGTTCATTAAGGCGTAATTTTAGGTAATTTCCCATCTCCCGGGTGTGCTCAAGCAGCCTTTCTTGTTCAAGTACTTCGATGGATGCAAGCGCAGCACGGCAGGCAAGTGCATGACCTGAGTAACTCTGTCCGTGACCAAAGATATTTTCATCAAAAACCCGGGCCACTTTATCGGAAAGTATACACGCAGAGAGCGGGCAATACATTCCCAGTGCCTTGCCCATAATGATAATGTCCGGTACTATATTGTAATGTTCGATGGCAAGGAATTTTCCTGTTCGCCCCATTCCGGTCATCGTTTCATCCACAATCATCAGCAGGCCAAAATCATCACAAATTTCACGCACACGCTTCATGTAAGCTTCCGGAGCAGGAATGATTCCGTTTGAACCAACTACCGGTTCCACAATAATTGCGGCCACAAAATCACTTCCTCCTTCCATCTGAACCATATAGCGCAGGTATTCTGCCGCTTTGATTCCATCCTCATCCTGACCCATCGGTGAACGGTATGGGTAGGCATCCGGGCCAAATACCACCCCTGGCTGGGTAACCGGTTCCGTAAACCACCTTCTTGGATCTCCGCTTACCGATAATGCCCCTGCCGTGGAACCATGCCATGACCTGTAGCGCGAGATTATTTTATAAGGATACGGGTACTGCACGCCACGGTCTTCCGGCAATTTCTCATTAAACATTCTGTTATATTGCCAGAATCGAGCGGCTTTAATAGCCGCCTCAACAGCCGATGCCCCGCTTTGGCCAAACCACACTTTTTTATCGGGGGACCCGGGTGTCAGTTCACTCAGTTTTTTTGCAAGCGATGCTGTAGATTCGGAAGCAAAGTCATCGGTAACATAGATCAGACTATCCATCTGTTCTTTCATTGCCTGAATTACGTGCGGATGATTAAACCCTATATTGGCACATTCATGAGCACTGCGCAGGTCAAAAATTTTCCTGCCGTCCTCAGTAAAAATCCAGCACCCCTCTGTTTTAAAAACCGGCAGCGGATTATAGTTCTTCTGAGATGACCAGCACTGCATCATGTGTTTGGCCTGAAGACTGGAAATATTCATAAGAATCAGATTTTTAATCGATGGGTTGATTTTTACTAATGTGCAAAAAATATTTTCGAATAAACAGGCAAATTAAAGTTTAACATTGATGAATTGGTTTTTTGAAAATCTTCAGGCAGCCGTAAATTTTGTAATTTGATGACTATATTCTGTAAAACACGCAGTTTGTTATCTTTTCATTAAAATATGTTTAAATTACATTGCTTCGTTAGGCAGTATGCCGCCATTCATTTACATTTACATATACTCAAACCCAAAATCAGGAATATTGTACTGTTTATATCATTGTGAACATTTATAATAATTCACTTTCCTGAATCGCATATTTGTTAAAAATCTTCTTTTATGAAAAATATCATCTTTTTGTGGATCTCAATGTTTTCTGTAGTTTTTCTCTTTGCGGCCTGCTCCGAAAGCGACAGAAACCCAAATGCCGGGCATGTGATTATCATAGGAATTGACGGCCTTAGCCCTGATGGTATTTTGAACGCGGAAACCCCCGTTATGGATCACATGATGGAAAACGGTAGTTACTCGTTGCATGCGCGTGCTGTGATGCCATCCAGCAGCGGCGCGAACTGGGGCTCGATGATTATGGGAGCCGGGCCGGAACAGCACGGGATTATTTCTAATGACTGGCGGGTCGATAATTTTGTACTGCATCCGAATGTTGTGAGAGACGACAACCTTTTCCCGACCATGTTTGCAGTTGTCAGGGATCAACTGCCGGAAGCTGAAATTGGCGCCATTCTGGACTGGAACCCTATCCAGAATTTTATTGAAAATGATGTACTGAACTACCTCGCTTTGCCTTCAGATGAAGATGAAACTACAATTGAAGCTGTTAATTATATAAAGCAGAATATACCGTTGTTCACATTTATTCATATTGATCATGTTGACGGGGCGGGACACAGGTATGGCCATGGAAGCCCGCAATATTATGCCTCGGTTGCCAAGGCGGATTCACTTATTGGTGAAATATTGCAGGCCGCACGGGATGCGGGAATTTATGAGGATACTGTTTTTTTACTCTCTTCCGATCATGGCGGTGTAGGATATGGCCACGGCGGCAATGATCCAAGAGAAATGGAAATCCCGTTTATTGTGTACGGTAAAAATGTAAAACAAAATCACATTCTCAGAATTCCAATCAATACATTTGATACACCAGCGACGGCTGTTTTTGCCCTTGGACTTGATATCCCGTTTGAATGGATCGGGCGTCCGGTAAAAAATGCCTTCCTCGGAAATGGAGACCCACAACTGATGTATCAACTGAATAATCTCTACCCGGCGCCTGATATTTTTCCGGCAGGTGAAGGAGGCTACAATCCACCCGGCGGCCTATTTGTTGGCGAATCGGTGACCATGAGTATTGAAAACCCATCCGGAACAGGTGAAATCCGCTATACAGTAGACGGCAGCATGCCCGGCGAAATGTCGCCTGTATATGACGGCCCGCTTCAAATAACTGAAAATACTGTAGTAAGCACACGATTATTTGACAATGGCAGGCCGGTAAGTGCCGTTAACACAGGATATTTCAGGATGCTGGAAAATCCGGATGGACATGGACTGCGTTATTCAATTTATGAGAAAGACGGAATGAATCTTTTGCCCGATTTCTCCACTCTTGAACCTAAAGAAAGGGGCACCACACTCGAAATTTCATCGAATAATCTGAATCTTACCCGACAGAATTATGTGGCTGCTGTGCTGGAGGGCTTTATCGAAATAGAAAACGAGGGGAGATACCGGTTTTATCTCGCTTCAGATGATGGCAGCAACATGTATATTAATGACACGCAGGTTGTTGATAATGATGGAGATCATGGTGTGATTACCAGGAGTGGGGCAATGAACCTTGAACCGGGAAGGCATAAAATACGTGTTGAATGGTTCAATGGAGGCGGAGGATACTGGCTGGCGGCATTTATGGAAGGTCCGGGAATGGAACGGCAGATTATTCCGGCAAACATACTCTTTCTGGATGATTAATATTAAAAAATTTGAATAGGAGAAATGTACCCTGTATCTCAAATTCTGTCATTTTCCAAACAGATCGGAATTAAAGGTTATGGGGTTAAACCGGTGTTTCAGTTGTTGCAAGCACCTCAATCGGCAACTCCTGCACAGTTGGAATTCGGCGATTCTCAGTTCATAGCCTCTGATCCTTTTCATGATATCGTACAAATTATTAACGAAGCAGATATTCCGGAATACAATAAATCTCATATGAGTTATTTCTTTCATTTAAGATTGTCTGCTATCAAATAAGATTTCCTGATTATGTTTTTCAAAAAGGTGATTGCATTATTAATAATCCTGATTTTTGCAGGGTGTAGTGACAGGCCTCTAAATACTGACCACTCACAAGAGAAAAGGGTATCGGTTGCATTTATGGCTGATGTTCATTTTCATGATGTTTTTGCGGAGTTTCAAGACGGTTCTTTCAGTGGCTTGCCCGTTACCGTGAATGGTGATACTATGTTGGCAGCAATTCGAACCATGGAGTCGCAGCTTACTTCAACAAGATTATTCAATGAAAACTATTTTGCATTCAGGGCTGCACTGGATGATGTGGTAAATCGCGGAATTCAATTTGTAGCATTTCCGGGGGATTTCAGCGATGACGGACAGCCCGTTCATGTTCGTGGTTTCAGAAACATATTGGATGAATATCATCAAAATCACGGTATTGAATTTTTTATCATAACCGGAAATCATGACCCGGGCAGGCCATTCAGTACTCCTGCGGGAAAATTTAACTACCTGGGTGAAAAGGGTAAACGCCAGCCGGTATTTAGCAGCGAACATCCTGTTTGTACAGGAGAAGATTCGCGTGGAATTGCAACTGAAATGTCACACGGGGTAATTTGCACTGACGAAGTGAAACATTATGGTTACGAAGAGCTTCTGAATGAACTCGGCTATCATGGAATGATTCCAAAAGAAAATTACATCTACTTCGAAACTCCGTTCAGCAGCTATAACATGGACAACTATGGTTTTGATACGGCACTCGATGAATCTTCATATGCAAACAGGTTATATGAAATTTGCAGTGAGGGTGCAGGAGGACAATACCGTAAAGATCATTTTACAAACTGTTTTGATGTAATGGATATGAGTTATCTTGCAGAACCGGCTGTCGGGCTGTGGCTTCTTGCCATTGATGGTAATGTTTATATACCAAATCAAAATGCGGATACGATTCTGGCCGATAATCCCCGAAATTTTGGAGGGCCGGGCAATGCAGGATATAATGCGATCGTAACTCATAAATCGCATCTTATTGAATGGATTGAGGATGTAGCAAAACGTGCCAAAAAGCATGGGAAACAGCTTGTTGCTTTCAGTCACTACCCGGCGGTTGATTTTTATAATGATGCCAGTGATGAAATCAAAGAGCTTTGGGGCCACGGAAGGTTTCAAACATTGAGATTACCCGATGCAGAGGTTAGTAATCTATTGGCAAATACAGGCCTTCAACTTCATGTTGGCGGGCATATGCATATGAATGATACGGGAATGGCCATGGATGAAATTACTGGCAACCGGTTATATAATATTCAGGCTCCATCCATCGCAGGGTATGTTCCGGCATATAAAATTTTGCAATTTTCACAAGAAAGTAAAGTAGAGATAGAGACGATTGTACTTGAGAATGTACCCGGGTTTGATACTCTCTTCGCCCTTTACCAAAAAGAATGGGATTTATTAGATGATTATGGAGTTGATGGAATTTGGAACCGGGATGTTCTGACAGCTTCAAACTATTATGAATTCAGTGACTGGCACATGCGCGAACTTTCCAGACTTCGTTTTTTGCCTAATGAATGGCCGCAGGGAATCAGGGATAAACTTGAAACAATGACAGGAAAAGACATACTACTTTCCACACTGCCTTCATCCCACTTATTAAAAGAAGAAGAAGCCGATTCGATAATTAATCAATACGGTTATACCGCCAGAGATTTCGAGAATTGGGATGGAATGAATTTAAGTGTTGATTTTTACCGGATACGCAACGTAGGCAGCCTTGCATTCGCTGACATACCGGCTGATCGCCTTAATCAGTATGCTATTTTAAATGATATGCTGAACCACACTGAAATTGTGGTATCTGATGATAACCATTTATTCAGAACACAATTTGGTCTCCTCTTCAGTGTAATGAAGAAATTTGCAACAGGGTATCCTGATGATCATTTTCTCATAGATCTTGATGAGGGTAGTATCCGGTCTTTAAAAGAGATTTCGAATCCTTTTTTGGGGAAGTGATATTATGAACAATCACAATCCCAGTTTGTTTATCCGATGCTGGAATTGGCGGATTGAATAATCAAGGAACCACTCTTTCTCAAGACCGAACGGAACTACATCGTATGGCTCGAATATTTCATGAATAATATTTGTGGCATCATTTAACAATTCCTCGAGATGCTCTTCAAATGGCTGTTTTAGGTCAGGATTATCTTCCAGCAGACGGTTTATCAAATATAAACCGTAAGCAATATGGCGAGATTCATCCTGTTTCAATAATGTAATGCCCTTCTGCAGCCCCGGCAGCAAATCGTTTTCTTTAAGCATGGTATCATACGCTTCATAACCTGTTTCGGCAAGAGTGCCCTCTACAATCATGTTGTACGTACCTGAAGCCTTTAATTGTGCAAGAGGGGAAGTATCTGTGTAAAGTGCGTTCAGGAATGACGGCAGTTTTTGATAAAAAAGTATTTTGTAAAAAGGCCCGTGGAATGACTCAAAATCTGGACGGTCAGTCATCACATCTGCTACAAAGCGGGAAAAAAATTCGGTGTGCTTGGCTTCTTCCCAAAGGAAAGAGGTAAGAAAAATTTCTTCTTCAATACGCCCTTCTTTGGATATGGTTTGAATGAGCGGCAGCAGATCAAGAGTTACGGCTTCTTCTCCGGCCATAAACAAGGCAGATAGATGAATCAGAATTGTTTTCTCCTCTCTGTTTAAAGATATCCATTGTTCTCTGTCTTTTGTAAAATCAATATCTGATGGATTCCATATCCCGAAAATTTTTGCCTTTTGAAAAAGCCTCATAGGAAAACTATCAAAATCGAGGCCTTTTTTTGTTGTAACAAAACCGATATGCTCTGTTCTGACAGACGATGGTTCATTCAGGGTTCTATTTATGTTTGAGGTGGTCTTGGAATCAGAATAGACCGGAGCAGTTTTTAATAATGATTTAGCCGCTTTACGATGTGTAGATAATGTAACCAGGCTTCCTTTTTCAAGTTTAAGATGCCCTTTCATGATCATCATGGTAGGATCCTGTTTTTCCTGAATCATTTTTAACCATGTTTTTTCATCGGCAGTCAGAACAATGTCGCTCTTATCTGTGTCTTGCTGTGTAGCATACCTCAATTCCAGGCATTCACCGTACTGAAGGTTCAGAAAAAACCCAATCGCGTTCTTATCTTCAATAGAATCCGGTTTGGGAAGGATTTTCAAAATCAGGGGTGCATTCCAATCGGAACCATCTCTCTGGTAGTTTGTACTTGTATTGATTTGATCTTTCCATTCGTTAATCCAGTTCTGTGTGAAATAGTCTTTATGTTGATGTTCAGCACTCTTTTTTTTGAACCACATCATTCTACAATTTTGTTAGATATAAGTATTATCTGAGTTTCACAATAAAATCGCCTGATTACAGATCAAATCAAATGATTTATTAATTGTGTAAAAAACAATATTTTTACAGACTGATAAAATGTTCAGTAAAAAAGTATAAAACATTAAAATACAAATAATTATGAAGGGATTATATCCCAAGTATGATGTCATTGTGGTAGGGGCAGGGCACGCAGGGAGTGAAGCGGCAGGCGCTGCTGCCCGGATGGGTGCCAAAACCCTTCTTATCACCATGAATCTTGACGCGATCGCAAAAATGTCTTGCAATCCTGCTATGGGTGGGGTAGCAAAAGGACAGCTTGTGCGGGAAATTGATGCACTTGGCGGACTCAGCGGTATTGTGAGTGACCGTAGTGGAGTACAGTTCAGAATGCTCAACAAAAGTAAGGGGCCCGCTATGTGGAGTCCGCGCTGCCAGAGTGACCGCATGCTCTATGCGAATATTATGAGAGAGGAACTTGAGAAAATTCCAAACCTTAATTTTCGGCAGGATAATGTAGTGGAACTTCTCACCGATCACAGCGGGATAAGGGTAACCGGTGTGGTAACTCAAACGGGCCAAACGTTTGAATCGAAATCAGTCGTATTAACGAGTGGTACTTTTCTGAATGGTATTATTCACATCGGTGAATCCCAGTACGGTGGCGGACGGTCAGGAGAACGTGCTTCGGTTGGAATATCTGCATCACTTGAAAAATTTGGTTTTGAAATTGGCCGACTTAAAACAGGCACGCCCCCGCGCCTTGACGGAAGATCTATCGATTATTCAAAGCTCGAAATTCAATACGGTGATGAAGACCCAAGCCCATTTTCATTTCTGACAGATGATCTGCCTGGAATTGAACAGCAACTCACATGCTGGATCGGTTACACAAACAATGAAGTCCATGAAACGCTGCGCACCGGTTTTGACCGGAGCCCAATGTTTAACGGAAGAATTAAATCTATCGGGCCGAGATATTGTCCCAGCATTGAAGATAAGATTAATCGCTTTGCCGATAAGGACCGGCACCAGTTATTTCTGGAACCTGAAGGCTGGAATACATACGAAATGTACTTGAATGGCTTCTCAACATCATTGCCTGAAGATGTGCAATATCATGCACTTAGAAGTATACCAGGCTTTGAAAATGCTGTAATGCTAAGACCCGGGTATGCGATAGAATACGATTACTTTCCTCCCTATCAGGTAAAAAGAAGCCTTGAAACAAAAAGGGTTGGCGGTCTCTTTTTTGCCGGACAAATTAACGGCACAACAGGGTATGAAGAAGCAGCATGTCAGGGATTGATGGCCGGTATAAATTCGGCTCTGTATGTACAGGATAAAGAACCATTTGTACTGAAACGGTCTGAAGCTTATATCGGAGTTTTAATAGACGACCTCATCAACAAAGGTACCGAAGAACCGTACAGAATGTTTACTTCGAGGGCAGAGCACAGAATTCTTCTACGCCAGGATAATGCAGACTTGCGTTTGACAGAGCTAGGCAGAAGAATTGGTTTGGCAGAAGAAGACCGATTTAACCGGTACAAATTGAAAAAAGAAGAAATTGATCTTTTATACGATCTGATTAGTGATTACACGGTTCGGCCTGAAAAAATGGATATGATGCTAGAATCGAAGGGTACGGCGGTATTATCACAGCCTTTAAAAGCAAAAACCCTCATTCCGAGGCCGGAAATTCACCTGCAGGATCTGCTGGATGCAGATGAAGAATTGAGGCGCCGTGTTAATGAAATTACCCAAAATAGATTTGTTATTGAACAGGTTGAAATCCAGGTGAAGTATGAAGGGTATATTAAACGGGAATTTGAGATGGTAGAAGAGCTTAACAGACAGGAAAACACACTGATACCTGTTAAACTGGATTACCACAAAATTAATAGCCTTTCTACAGAGGGAAAGAGTAAACTTGAGAAAATTAAACCTGAAACCATCGGACAGGCATCACGGATCAGCGGGGTTTCTGCCAGTGATGTTGCCGTATTGATGGTTTACCTGAAAGGGTAGGTGTTTCACGTGAAACATAGAGATCTGAGTATCAGGGTAAATAAAGATCTTCTTCAAAATGCCAGGCAGATTTACCAAGGTCATGAAAAGAAGCTTGAGAGGTATATTGATTATTTACTGGAATGGAATAAGAAAATAAACCTCGTGAGCCGCAATGTTTCACGTGAAACAATAAGGGAGCATATTGTGCACTCCTTATTGCCAATTCCCCTGAATGTACTTGATGGCCATTCCCATTGGATTGATTCGGGTACGGGTGGTGGCCTGCCCGGTATACCACTAGCTATTTGCCGGACGAATCTGAATTGGACTCTGAATGACAATATCCGCAAAAAAATAAGAGCGGTTGATGATATCATCAATCATTTGGGGCTGGATAATTGTGACACATGTGCAAAAAGTATTTCACTTGTAGGTATTGGAAAAAGTACTGGTATTGTGACCAAACATGCATTTAAAATCCCTGACTTAATACGTCTGCTGGGGGATAAATCATGGTCAACTATTCTGATGTGGAAGGGAACAGAAGATGCAGAGAAGGAAATTATTGAATGCAGAAAAAAATATCGTTTTAAAATTTATGAGTTCGATTTTGGTAAAGATGAGGCTTTTTATGAAGGTAAAGGGCTGGTACTGATTGAAAGGTGAATGAAATCCCCCCGGCCCCCTTTAGGAAAGGGGGAGTTTTTTTTGCGGAGCTGGGAGTTTGATATGGAGAACTCCCCCCTAAAAAGGGGGGTTGGGGGGTGTTTCTCGGGGTTTATTGAGGTAAAGAGGTTGGTTGCTGGTGGGTGGATTTGGAAATCCCCCCGGCCCCCTTTAGGAAAGGGGTAGTTTTTTTTGCGGGGCTGGGAGATTGAAATGAGGGTTTACTTTATTCCAATAAATCTATTTATTGTTATTCGCTATTAAAATTTATCAAGATCAAATGAGAATTTATTACAATCCAAAATTAAAAGAGAGAGCAAGAGAATTGCGTAACAATTCCACTTTATCAGAAATACTGCTGTGGAATGAATTGAAACAGAGGAAATTGCAGGGGTATCAATTCTACCGGCAAAGACCCATTGGAAATTATATAGTGGATTTTTTTTGTTTTAGACTGAGCTTAGTGATCGAAATAGATGGAGCCAGCCATGATGAGGAGAGGTTTGAATATGATATGAAACGCCAGAAGTATCTTGAATCTTTAGGGTACACGGTATTAAGATTTGATGATCTTGAAGTAAAGAAAGATATTGATCATGTGTTAAGGGCAATTGAAGCATGGATTTGTGAGAATGATAAGTGATTCTTCAGATGGTTTGATTGAGGATTTAGAAATCCCCCTGGCCCCCTTTAGGAAAGGGGGAGTTTTTTTTGCGGGGCTGGGAGATTGATAAGGAGAACTCCCCCCTAAAAAGGGGGGTTAGGGGGGTGTCATTCGGGATTTGTTGGGGTGAATGCTGTTGGTTGCTGGTGGGTGGGTTTGTGAAATCCCCCTGGCCCCCTTTAGGAAAGGGGGAGTTTTTTTTGCAGGGTTGGGAGTTTGATAAGGAGAACTCCCCCCGGCCCCCTTTAGGAAAGGGGGAGTTTTTTTGCA
>SKKO01000078.1 GCA_007123715.1 Balneolaceae bacterium
ACACTGATGCTCTGAATGAGCTTGGAAGGGATGATTCCGATATCGATTTTCATGAAGATGAGGATGATATTATTGTAATGTCTGCTACAGTTTGGGTCCATAAAACGGAACTTTACCCGGTGAGAATGGAGATGGAGCAGATATCACCCGAAGGTTATTCAGTTTACATTACACTGGATATGGAAGATTATCGTGAATATAGGGGCCTTGCAATTCCCCATCGTATCATCATGAAAATAGATGGTTTTCAGGATCAATTTACCGAAGATGATATGAATATGATGCGAGAATACCTTCAGGATATTGAGGATCAGTTGAGTGGACTGAGTGAGACACAACGGGAAATAATGGAAGAGCAGCTGCGTCCGCAGCTTGAGCAGATGCAGACAATGCTGGATGGAGGTTTTGATATGAATGAAATGATATTTAATGTTACTGATGTAAAAGTTAATCAGTAAGAATAGATGATCATATTATTCGCTTTTCGGTGTTCCAAGCGGTTGCTCAGGAATATAAGGATCAGCAGGGTATACATCCGGAGTTACCAAAACACCGGTGGTTTGCTTGAGGGGGAGTTCGGTATCAGCACCGAAAGTGGCTTCCACAAACCAGGCTGTAAAACCTTCATCGGGAACCGTGAGATCAACCGTTAGGCGGCCGTTTTCGGGTATATCAATTTCCTGAGCCACCCAAACCCTGTTGATCACATAAAGCCTGAAATCCCTGCCTTCAGGGTTGTGGGCATTCCACAAAAGCAATTCATCAGGCAGATTATCCGGTTCAAATGATATGGTAAACGATGTTTGATCAGCCTGCCAATTCATGGCCGGAATTTCACTTCCGGTCAGGATGCTGTTATAAAACGATGCCATACTTACACCTGCATCACTTGCGCTTAGTGAGTGTCCATAATTCGGTACATATCGAAGATATTTATCGCCATGGAGGTCGTTCCAGTAAAACTGCCAGGAATCGGGCAGGAAAAACTCATCACTCGCGCCGTTTATGATGAATTTTGGCATGGATAACCGGTCCAGATAGGAATATGGATCAACCAGCTCGAGCATCCTTGCAAATTCCTCAGAAGCTTGCCAGTCCATGATTTCTTCATCCACATATTCCTTAATTGCCGGAGACCACTCGCCAAGAGACTGCCAATGATGTTCAAAGGATGGTATAATATTTAGTAAATCAATTACTACCGGCACGATAGCTATCACGCGGTCATCAAAAATTCCTGTTGTCCATGTGGTCCAGCCACGTTTGGAAGCACCTCCTACAACGAAATTTTCCAGTTGTTGTCCGAGTTCATCTGACGCAAAATCAGTCATGGTATCAAGAGCCCGGATTGCAGCTGCGGTCATGGGCAAACGGGCAAGCCAGACAGCATCCGCATCTTTGGCTCCGCCCTCGAGAAACTTTCTCCATCCATAGGCAATCAGGTCGTCTTCATAACGCTGCTCAAGACGATCATCATCAAGAAAGGATATCGGCTGGAAGGGCACATTATGCAGATCGGCTACAATTGACCGTGTGGTCAGAGCTGTATTTAGCAGCATTGGGTTCACATCTGTGGGAAGATCCGAATAATTGGTTCCCCCGCCAATCCAGAGCATGCCGGTACTGTGTTCTATTTCATCAGGAACGATGATCGTGAGCCAGTGCCACCATTCTGTTTCGTTAACAAGGTCTTCTGAAAGCCATTCCTGCGAAATCATCCTCACAACATAAGCGGTGTATCCTTCGCCTTCAAATGTATGCTGATGTTCGTACTGGTATGCAGGATGAGGTTCGGCAAGATAGGCTTCAAACGGATGGGCATCATACTTTGCTGTTTCACATGAAATAAAAAGGAATATCAGTAAAAAAAAGAAGTGCGTCAGTAAGGTTTTCATCATGAGAGCGCTGGTTCGTTCGGTTTTTCAATTCGTATATACAAATTGATTCAGAAAGAGACAATATCAAGCACTCCAATCTTTTTGTTTATTTTGAAAATCAGGACTTACCAGGGTAAATGGTCAAAGTCTACATTACCACCGGTTAATATTATGCCTGCTTTTTTACCCGATAAATCAATATTTCGATCCATAATGACGGAAACAGGAACAGAGCAGGAAGGTTCAATGATTATTTTCATCCGCTCCCATACGTGCCTCATATCTCTGATAATTGAAGATTCAGGTACCGTAATGATGTCATCCACGAATTTTTGGATGGCTTCAAATGTGAGTGTGCCCAGAGAGGTGCGCAGGCCATCTGCCGCTGTATCGGTTCGTAGAACCGGTTCTATTTTCCCTGAATGAAAAGATCGAAAAGCATCATCTGCCCATTCCGGTTCAGCACCAAACACTTTTATACCTGTACTAATATGCCTGGCAGCAATGGCCGTACCGCTGATGAGTCCGCCGCCGCCAACCGGGGCCAGAATGATATCGAGATCGGGCACCTCATCGAACAGTTCAACAACAGCGGTTCCCTGGCCGGCAATTACATCGGGGTGGTTATAGGGGTGAATAAATGTTGCACCGGTTTTATCGATTATTTTCTGTGCCGTTTCTTCCCGTGCATCAATCGTGGATTTGCAAAACACAATTTCGGCACCATAACCGCGTACAGCCGCTACTTTTACTTTTGGGGCATTTTCGGGCATTACAATAGTGGCTTTATAACCACATAGTTTAGAAGCAAGCGCTACGGCCTGGGCGTGGTTGCCGGATGAATGTGTAATGATTCCTTTATCGCCATCTTCTTTTGGCAACTTCAGTATCGCATTGCATGCACCCCTGAATTTAAAAGCACCCACTTTTTGAAAATTCTCGCATTTAAAAAAGACTTCCCCGCCTGTTTGCCGGTCAAACCAAGAAGATCTAAGTACAGGGGTGCGATGAACAAACGGTTTAATTCGTTCGGCGGCCTGAGCAATATTCTGAAATGTCGGGAGAATACTCATCAATAATCCAGTCCTGGTTGGGTGATGCTGAAACCCGTTTCATCTTTCACCTGCTGTACCATCTCTTCAACATCGCGTAAAAGCTGTTTAGCATCGTAAATGATCCCGTCTTTTATGGTATATTTTACACCCCCAACTCTTACAGCTTCGTTATTCTCATTTACCCGAATGGCACCTGTCCCATATAAAACCTGGAGGTTTTGTTGAGGATTTTGATCCAGAATTACGAGGTCGGCCATTTTCCCGGTTTCTATGGTACC
>SKKO01000183.1 GCA_007123715.1 Balneolaceae bacterium
GGATTTAACGCTTCAACATTCTTAATTCGCTCAAACGCTTATCCCATTGGAATCCCTCACGGGGCAGGCGCCGGGAAAGCGCCGGCATGCTGTCAGGTTTTCGTTATGCCTTTCTCAAATCAGCTAAAACGCTGTCAGATCCAGTATGTGCTGTCAGGTTTTCGCGAATTTTTTATAATCCCCACCATGCAAACATCAACCAGTCTTCCGCAGAATCTGCAAAGGGAGCGACTAACTCCCGGTTTCTTTCGGGAACTTCACGCATCTGTTCACGGGCAGTCTCAAACTCTTCCATGTTGATGTTAATATTACCCTCTGCGGCTGCACGGGCAATCTGATCAATATTATACGAGAACAGCTCAACTCCCAAAGCCTGGTAGAACGATTGCTGAACAAACCGATACTCTTCAAGTGAAAATCCTGCGCTATTGATCGCATCCACCTGTACCTGTTTTGCATCCGAATAGAGTGCCAGTAAATCTCCGCCAGCATTCATCATTTCCCTGAATGTAGGGTCACGTCTTTCCCATGACTGGCCAAGCTCTTCATACTTCTCCTGGAATTCGGCCAAAACGTTTTCAAGTCCGCGGCGCATTTCCTGTTGAACAGAAACAAAATTATTTACCTGGCTCGTTGTTAACTCACCCGTTTGTGGAGGTGAGAAAACTGAACGATTTCTAATCTGGTTGTTCTTGTCGTTAATTTGTTGCGCGGAATGTTGGATCGAGCCGATATTACTGAACACAGGCTTCACCAAGCTGGTATACCCCCAGTAACCACCGCCAATTATAACAACCAAAAAGACGACCAAACATCCAAGTGCGATTTTTTTTCCCATAATTAATTCTGACGTTTATTTTGTTTGAATTTTAATGTTATCCTCTATGCCTTTCCGACAATAACAGAATGTTTCGATGATGATCAAAAAGTAGTAGCCAACATTCGTTCTAAAATTACTTCTAGTTTTTCGGCAAAATACAGTACTTCTTCTTCCGTATTGTACTTTCCGAAACTGACCCGGATGCTCGATTTTGCCACCTGTTCAGGTATCCCGATGCCAAGCAGAACGTGTGAGGGCTCCATTGCTCCGGAAGTACACGCCGAGCCATTCGAAACGCAAATTCCTTCTATGTCCAGATTCAGCAGAAGCATTTCCCCATCAAGTCCGTAATCGCTGTCTGTGTAAAAACCCAGGTTCAGAATATTTGCTACGCCAGTTGTGGCAGGGCCATTTATTCTGACCCGGTCACCAAGCCTTGCTGTTATCTGCTGTATGGCCATATCCCGCATCCTTGCGCAATGTTTCCGATTCTGTTCCATTTCATCTATTGAGATCTTCAGAGCCTCAGCCAGCCCTGCAATTCCGGCTACATTACTCGTGCCGCCCCGCCTTCTTCGTTCCTGCGAACCGCCCTGCAGCCAGGGAAGCCAGGGTGTGCCATTCTTAACATAGAGTACACCGATACCTTTAGGCCCGTATATCTTGTGGGCACTGATACTAAGCGAATCAAGGCCGATTTCTTTTACATCTACAGGAATTTTACCCAAACTTTGAACGGTATCGGAATGGAATGGAACTTTTTTCCCCCGGCAGACAGCGGCAATTTCTTCAACAGGATTAATAGCGCCTATTTCATTGTTCACATGCATCAGGCTTACAATAGCGGTATCATCTGTTATGGCTTCTTCCACCTGTTCAGGGTGTATTATACCGGTTTTATCAGGCTGAAGGTATGTGATTCTGACACCCTGCATTTTAAGAGATTCTGCGGGATGTAGAACGGCATGATGTTCAACAGGGGAGGTGATAATCTCTTTTTTACGGGTAGCAGCAACAATTCCTTTTAGGGCGGCATTATCACTTTCGGTTCCGCCACTGGTGAAAATAATCTCGGATGGTTCAGCCCCAATGAGTGACGCAATCAGTTCCCGTGCGTCTTCTATTACCACTTTTGTGTTACGCCCTAGCTGATGGGCAGAATTTGCATTGCCAAATTCGTTCGTGAAATAAGGTATCATTTTCTCCAATACCCGCTCATCAATACGGGTGGTGGAGGCATTATCGAAGTAAATCGTATCCACTAATTAATCAAAACCATTATAAGTTATGGGCAACAAAATATCTAAAATGCTTCATAAATACAGCCCGAAATTTAATATCGTTTTTTAAATGAATCTTAGAAAACTGAGTTCGATATATGATAAGCCATAGATCATAAAAAAGCAGGCCAAAGTAAATTTGTAGCGCCCGCGGACCCTGTGCAAAAGGCTTTCCATCGGGGCAGGCGTTGCGGAAAATGCTTTCACCATAGTGGTTCCGTTGTGAAAGATTAGTCAAAACAGTCTTTTAACCTTCGTATGGATATTTTTAAGATGTACTCAGTTTACAAAAGGAATCAGTTTAATTTGCAAAATGAAATAAGCATCACCAAAATCTTCCAATCGCTTCTAAAGCACTCACAATTAAGTTAACTACCTATCTGAGATAACTGATTTGGTACTAAGATTCCTACTTATCCGGTACAATTTTCCTTATAACGACTTCCAATCACCCCGCCGAAATCGTATTTTACACAGATATCGAATTTCAATAAAAATCAAAGAAAAATATGGCAAAACTAACACTGAAAGATATTGATTTAAAAGGGAAGACAGTTTTAATGAGGGTTGATTTCAATGTGCCCATCAAGGAGGGAATTATTTCTGATGACAACCGGATTGTTCAGGCACTGAAATCCATTAACTTCGTAGTAGATGCAGGCGCAAAATTGATTCTGACCAGCCATCTTGGCCGCCCCGCAGATGCACCCGATCCGCAGTATAGCCTGAAGCCGGTTGCTGAACATCTTGCAACACTGGTGAGCGTTCCCGTTCATTTTGCGGAAGATTGTATCGGTGAAAAAAGGGACAATGTAGTGAATGCAGCAAAGCCAGGCGAAATCGTTCTGCTCGAAAACGTACGCTTTCATCGTGAGGAGAAAAAAAATGATGCCGGGTTTTCAAAGCAGCTTGCATCGGGCGCCGATCTGTTTGTAAATGATGCGTTCGGAAGCAGCCACAGGGCTCACGCATCGGTTGCCGGCGTAACCGAATACCTGCAGCCATCAGTCTCAGGGTTTCTTCTTGAAAAAGAGATACGCTATCTGGAGGAGAGTGTCAATAATCCGGAACGTCCGTTTGTGGCCATTTTGGGAGGCGCAA
>SKKO01000132.1 GCA_007123715.1 Balneolaceae bacterium
CAGACGGTCGATATTTGGCGTGGGTGTGTGATCCAACTGAAGGCCATAATTTAAAGCCCCGCGATAAGCTCCGATTGCCTGCGCCGTATGGTCATCGGAATACATCACGATGATGTTGGGCGGGTGATGATTTTGTGAGAGTGAATTTTCGAAAATAAGTGATGCCAACAGACAACCTGTCAAAAGCTTTAAAAATTCTGATGCTTTTACTGTTTTAATCACCATCCAGTCCCAAGGTTTTTCATTTTAAAGTATAAACAATGAAAGTACGTTTTAAGGCCTCAGAAATCAACAATACATCTTACCTGAAGATTGTTGATTTATCCTCGATCATATTTAGCCGGATACCATGATCACAAATACTAAATCAATTGTTGGGCTCAGCCTTATCCCGAAGTCGAAGCAATGGTTTAATCTAAATCTGCCAACCTCATCATTCCACCCCAAACAACACTATTCTTGCGCCCGGTCCACTAAAACTGGCCGTAATTACAGCCCTGCCATTCTCATCAAATCTCACCTCTGTGTCAGGGTTTGCCCAAAACCTATTATCCACTGCATGCTCTGTGACATAGGTGAACTCTCCGGGAAAACTGTTTTCGGGATCTTCGCGCCACACATTTCTATAATTGTAAAAAATAACAACAGCACCTTTCCCGTTATCGGCAGTTATTTTTTCATGAATTTCGGGCGATCCTCCCGTCCTGCCGTGTCGTACAGGATGGCTTCTTGTTATATCATCTCTTACTTCTTTGTATTTACTCAATGCTGTTCCGAACCGTTCAACCCCAGCTTCCGAAATAGTAGGTAAATCACCCCAAATGCCATTTTGACCCAAAATGAGTGAACCAATATTTATCCATTGTGAATATTCGGGATCATCGGGGAGATAGTGTGTTAAAAACAGGGTAGAGGGAATCCACTTGTCGTAATTTAACGTATGGCGTGCGTTAACGGCCCTCGCCAGTCCCGGGAATACCAGCACATTGGCACCCATGCCACCACCCGGTGCAAATAACGAATCGTCGAATGACAGGTAATAGGGACCATTGTTAACAGCAAAGAACTTTCCTGCTTCTAAAAACGCAAGGCCAACAGCTCGCTCACCTTCGGTTATGTCAAAATCGACAATAGCATCCGGTATAGCTTTTCCAATTTTGTTGGCTACTTCTACCATGGCGAAGGGTAGCTGATAAGAATAGTTAATAGCACGTTCCTCCGGAGAGTTATTTTCTGTACCGTGCCAATGCCCCGGAGCATTGCAACCATACTGTCTGAATGCATCCCATTTAAAGTATTTGATATCGTAATGTTTGGCAACACGAATCAATTCCTCAGCATAGTCATTACTGAAGGGGCTCACCAGGCACATGGTGTAGCTCTCCTCTGTCTCCCACACTTTGTGCGGTCCACTGGCCTGGCCATCTATTGTCATCACATAATCTTTATTTTTTTCCAACATGTTGCTGGTAACCGCCGCATCTGAATTAAACCAAAGCCCCATTTGCATTCCATAAGAATCAAGCTTTTGTTTTACCTCACTCAGGTCGTCGGGGAACCTTTCTTTGCTGGCTATCCAATCTCCTGTTTTCCCGAACCACCCCGCATCGACAACAAACACCTCAATTCCCAATTTATGTGCTACATCTATTTCTTTTAGCATCCTCTCCTTGTTCATTTCGTGCAGATATGGTTTACCTTCCCAAGCCTGAATCCGTTCCTGATAATTCCAGGTGTTGTAGAATATATAAGGTTTACGGCTGAAGATATTTTCAGACATATAATCCACAACGTGACGGCGATGCATTTTTGCTACATTTTCAATGTCTCCTTGAACAATTCCAATGTTCATCCAAAGTGTGGAATAACCATCTTTCAGTGATTGTCCTTCAAAATAATTTCCTTTTACTGCCGACATAGAGATAAGTTTATTCTTGTCCGGTCTAAACTCTACATATCTGTCTGGAAGCTGTGAGCCATGTTCATAGGTTATTAACAAGCTGTTTCTCTCATTTGATGCCACAAGTATCGGACCCATAAAGCTAATTTCGTTTTCAAAGCTTGATGGGCTGAGTATACGCTCTCCGGGCAGGAAACTGTGTTCCAGTTCAAAAAACTCTGACAGATTTACTTCTGTAAAGCTATCATACCTTTCCATTGAGGTTTGTAAATAGTTAATATGGTCTCTGCCTTCTATTTTAGTGAGTTTAATATCTTCCTCTGAGAGGAGAAAATAGTTGAATCTGACTATGGAATTATCAGGAGCCACTCGCAAAGTGAAAATCATGTTAACAGATGGCATGGACACCAGATTCCCTTTTACTTGATATTCTTTTACATCAATTTTTTCGATATTTCTCTCTGTGATTACAAACGATTCATAAACACCTTTTACCTCCTGACCATTGATTTCAAATACAGGTGGCGCAATATCTTGTTTGGCACCGTTTTTTGTTCCATAGGCCCATAAAGTGGTCTCGGAATTTATTATTGAAATATCTAACAGATCATTTGATATATCTGTTTCCATTGCCTGATATCCTGATAAAATGAAAAGCCCTACTGAAATTAAGACCCATTTGTTCATTGGTGAATATTTAATTTTTGAAAAAAAAGTTGTCATATTACTCCTATTTGAGTTTTTTTAGTGTCCGGTTAAGATAATTTTAAAATCTTCTAAATTATTGTTGTACAATGGCATAAGTACTGATTGAATCTCAACAAATTTTCAGGATAAACTATCATCAATTTTTTTAATTTTGGTGCGAATGGCATTAACATTTCTGATTTCTACCTTTGTGTTATTTGCTTGATTTCCCGATTCTGACTCGTAAATCTGTCCCCATGGGATCATGGCATTCCAATTCCCCTGATCGTTTCCCATATGTACCCTGGGCTTTTTTGCCCATGAATAGTCTGGCGGCACTCCGTGTGGAGTTGCCTCATGCGGAATATTCATATCAATTACTATAGTATCTATGGAAATGATTTCATTTAAAAACCAGGCTTAGTATAGCCGGATTGTATTCCAGGGCATGATCGAAGTTTACAGCCGCACGGTGTTCATTACCCAGTCCGGAATGACCTAATGCAAGCAGAAAGTGTCCTTCCGCCAGCAAATCATTTCCTGAGGTAACTGTGCTAAATGGATTAAAAAAGTCCATCTCAAGTTCCCTTTCCAGGGTTCGTTCCC